>JACCTS010000555.1 GCA_013812245.1 Rubrobacter sp. | reverse complement strand
GGTGCCCATGACGAGGGTGAGGCACCCGAGCAAAGCCATCGCCACCCCGAGGAACGTGGAGATGTCACCGCTCTGGCGGCCGGAAACGTTCGCCAATGCGCCGGCCCGCTCGACGACGATGCCGAGTGAGATCAGGCCGACCCCAGTCCTCACCCAGGAGAGCAGCGTGCGCTCGTTCGCCAGGTGCTCGCGGGTCTCCGTAGCGCGGTTTTCGCTGCCGTTCGCGTCCGTCAAGCCGAGCCCCGGAGAATTCTCTCGTGGGCTCCGAGGTCGCTCTCTCCGAAGAGGACGAACCGGACGAGGCGCACGCTTTGCAGGTTTTCCGACTCTTCGATGACCGTGCGTATCGCCACGTCAGCCGCTTCCTCCACCGGGTAGCCGAAGACGCCGGTGGAGATGGCCGGGAAGGCGACGGAGTCGAGCCCATTCTCGTCGGCGAGCGCGAGGGAGTTGCGATAGCAGTCCGCCAGAAGCTCCCCTTCGGGATGGTCCCTGCCGTATACGGGGCCGAGGGCATGGATGACGTGACGGTTCGATAGGCCGTGGGCGCCGGTGATGACGGCCTCGCCAGGGCTTATGGGGGCGAGTGGACGGGCCTCTTCTTCGAGGCCGGGGCCGGCGGCGCGGTGGATGGCGCCGGCCACCCCTCCCCCGGTCCGCAACTCTGCGTTGGCCGCGTTGACGACGGCGTCTACGTCAGCCTGGGCGGTTATGTCGCCACGGAGGCACTCGACCGTCACGCCGTTGACCTCGCGCTTCATCTCGGCACTCCCTCCCTCGGATATGCTTGCTCACCAGATCTCCAGACGGCTTCGACGGAGAGGTCAGGACCGAGAACGGTCACGTCGGCGTCGTAGCCCGGGGTGAGGCGGCCTTTGCGGCGTCCCTCGCCGACGAGCCGGGCGGGGGCGGTGGATGCCATGCGGATGGCCTCGGGGATGGTGCACCCGGTGAAGGCGAGGACGTTCTGAAAAGCCTCGTTCATGGTGAGCAGGCTTCCTGCAAGCGCGCCGCTGCCGAGGCGGGCCATGTTGGCGTCGAGGTAGATCCTGCGGGTCGCGAGAGGGTACTCGCCCGGCCCCATGCCGGTGGCGGCGGTCGCGTCGGTGGCTAGGTAGATGCGGTCGGGGCCGAGCATGCGGAAGGCGAGGGCGACCATCTCGGGGTGAACGTGGAGGCCGTCGCAGATCAAACCGCACACCACCCTGGGATGCGCGAAGGCGGCGCCGGGAATACCCGGCTCCCTGTGATGCAGCGGGCTCATGGCGTTGAAGAGATGGGTGACGCCGGCGGCCCGACGGTCGAAAGTCTCGTAGGCGATCTCGAAGGAAGCTCCAGAGTGTCCGGCGGAGACCACGACGCCCCGGGTCGCGGCGAGCGACATGAGGTCGTCCGCGCCATCGAGTTCGGGGGCGACGGTGAGCATGCGGATGGGTCCGAGCTCCAGAAGATGCGCCAGGAGACCCGGGTCGGGCGGGATAACGTGGGCGGCGGCGTGGGCGCCCCGCTTCTCCAGGCTCACGAACGGGCCTTCGAGGTGTACCCCGAGGATCTCCGCGCCAGGGCCCGGGTTCCTGGTGGTGGCAGCAAGTTCGGGGAGGGTTTGTTCGTAGAGGGATTCGGGGGAGGAGATCACGGTCGGCAAATAGGCTGTGGTTCCTGTCGAGGGCAGGCTCTCCGAAAGCTCCGGCAGCCGGTGCGGCTCGGAGGCAACGTCCACCCCGAAAGCGCCGTTCACCTGCAAGTCCACGAAACCCGGCACGAGCAACGAGTCACCGTAGTCGTGGACTTCGTCAGCCTCCTCAAGAAGAGAGTCGTCGGGACTTACATCCAGGATAGAGCCGCCTTCTACAAGAAGAGTTCCCTCTGTCCAGACCTCGTAGTCCGTGACCACCCGGCCCGCGAGCGCCACGAGCCTCGACCCGGTGTCATCCCTCTGCAAAGAACCCCTTTCCTCCATACGCGCATTTTCGCCTTTTACGGCGGCGAATCAAGTGTGTTGGCACGTTTCGGGTGGACCGGAACCTCCGACGCGTACTCGTCCACGTTCGGGCCGGGACGGTCGTCGGGAACCCGGGTCAGGAAGAAGATGCCGAGGAGCATGACCCCGGCGAGGGAACCTATGGAGATCCGGTAGGCCATCGCGTCGAGACCCTCGAAGACGAGCAGCAGGAAAGCAATGAGGGCCGGACCCAGGATGGCGGAGAACCTCCCCGCCAGCGAGAAGAGCCCGAAGAACTCGCCGAGCTTGTCCGGTGGCGAGAGGGCTATGAGCATAACCCGGCTGACGGTCCACGTGCCCCCGAGCGCGATGCCGACGAGCGGCCCAGCGAGGAAGAGCACCCAAGCGGCGGGCGCGGCGGCGGCCAGAGCGATGGAGATGAGCCACAGGACCAGGATCGTCATGAGCGTCCTCTTCGGGCCAACCCTGTCGGCGGCGAACCCCGAAGCGGCGGAGCCAACGATGGCGAAGACCGTGGAGAAGAGGAGCAGATTCCTGACGCCCGCGCTATCCAGGCCGAAGACCTCCCGCCCATAGAGCGCCATGTTGGCGACCGCCGTGTTCGCCGCGTCCATGTAGAGGATCGTGGCGAGTATGAACGTGCCGATGCCACCGTATCCACGAATATTCTTCACCGTGGAGATCACGTCCCGGTACGCCGCCCCGAGAGAGACGAGACGCGGAGCCCGCACCGCCGGATCTGGAACGAAGAAGAAGGCTGGCAGGCTGAACAGAAGATAGAGCACCGCCGTCGGCAGGAAGACGTTGGAGTTTGGCTCCCCACCCACCTCCATCCAGCCACCCAGGGGTCCAAGCCCGAGCCGGATCGTCTCCGCGTCAGATACGAAGAGCGTCAGCACGATAAGGGCCAGAATGGTGCCGACGTAGCCCACGGCGGTGCCGATACCGCTGACCTTACCGGCGCCTCTTCCCACCGAGACGCCCGGCAGGAGGGCGTTGTAGAACACGAGCGCCGACTGGTACGCGAGATCAGCCGCGACAAACAACGCTACCCCCATGACGATCCCCCCTGCGACCTCCAACCCAGCCGTCAGAAGCACCGAGATCAAAGTGAGCACCACGAGGTAGGGAACTCTTCGCTGGCGCAGGTCGGCGACGGCCCCGAGCACAGGGGCCGTGAGGAAGACGAGAAGCGCGGAGACCGCCGTGGCGGAGTTGACCAGCCAGGCGCCATCCCCGACCTGCTGGTCCACCCAGAGCGGAAAGAACACCGTCAGTATGCTGACGGAGAAGATCGTATTCGAGAAATCGTAGAGGGCCCACGACCAGACGGCGAGGTTGGATGCCTTGCGCCCGCCGGCCATCAGCTACCGGCTTTCGATCTCTGAAACGCTTCCCCCGACGTCACGTGGTTCATGCCGGAATTATAGCGACGGACTACCGTCAGGCGTCGTGTCGGGCGCGGGGAACCCAGGCTAATAACCGATTGCCGAAAACCACTGGCTTCAGCTGAGCGCCACGTCCAGCGTCATCATGACGGCGAAGCCGACCATGAGGGCCATCGCGGCTACGTCCGGGCTTCCGCGTTTGGCTTCGGGGATGAGTTCCTCGGCGACCACGAAGATCATGGCCCCAGCGGCGAACGCCAGGGCGTAAGGCAAGATGGGCTGCGCGAAGATCACCGCCGAAGCGCCGATGACGGCGGCGATCGGCTCGACCACGGCGGAGAGCTGCCCGTAGAAGAAGCTCCGTCCTCGTCCCATCCCCTCGCGCCTCAGGGGCATGGAGACAGCTGTGCCCTCGGGGAAGTTCTGGAGTCCGATGCCGACGGCCAGCGCGACCGCCGCGGCCCCGAACGCCCACGGCCAGTCCTTCAGGAATGTCATGAAGTGTGATCGTCGATACCAGAAGCACGCTGCGGCGCTAGCTCGTCTCGATGCCCTCCGCCTCCGACATCTTCATGCCAGGGTGCAAGTGCGGCAACACCCGATCCAACAGCCGCAAAAAGACGCCACCTGCAAGAAACCCGATGATCGGCGGGACCCACACCGGCAGCGACCCACCTTCCGACAACTCTATGGCTGGCGCGAGAAGCGACCAGAAACTAGCCGCGATCATGACGCCTGCCGCGAAGCCCAGCATCGAGTCGAGCAACTTGCGCGGCACGTTCTTCGTTCCAAAAACCAGCGCCGCCCCGGCGGCCGTCATGCCCCAGGTAAACACCGTCGCCAGAAACGCCTGCAATACGGGCGAGAGTCCCGCCAACGCTCCGGCCAACGGAGGCCTTTCGGCTCTTCGGGCGTTGGTCTGCTCAGGTTCATGCCCTCATTAATAGCACACCTATCCTTCGGCTCAGGAACCGAAGAAGGTCTGGTACAGGAGGAAGACGTTGAGCGAGACGATCAGGGCGACGACTACCGAGGCCACCGCCGTGGTGAGGCGGTGATTGACCAAGGCTCCCATCAAGTTGCGGTTGCGGCAGAAGATGAGCAGCGGGATCAGGGCGAAGGGGATGCCGAAGGAGAGCACCACTTGGCTCATGACCAAAGAGCGGCTGGGGTTGAGTCCGATAGCCAAGACGATAAGGGCCGGGGTCATCGTTATCAGGCGCCTGAACCACAGCGGGATGCGCCGGTTGATGAACCCCTGCATGACGATCTGGCCGCTCAGGGTGCCGACCGAGGAGCTTGAGAAGCCGGATGCGAGCAGCGCCACGCCGAAGAGGGTCGCAGAGAGCCCGCCGACCTGCTCACCTAGGGCCTCGAAGGCGAGGTCTATGTCCCCCACGCCCGTGAGGCCGTTGGCGTTGAAGAGGGCGGCGGCCATGATTAGCATGCTGGCGTTGATGGTGCCAGCAATCGCCATGGCGATCACCACGTCCACCAGCTCGAAGCGGAAGATCTTCTTCCTCTCCTCGTCGGTGCGGCCCACCACCCTGTGCTGCGTCAGGGCGGAGTGCAAGTATATGACGTGCGGCATGACCGTCGCGCCAAGGATGCCGGCAGCCAAGAGCACGCTGTCAGTACCCGCGAACTGCGGGGTGAAGAGCCCCGCGAGGATGCGGTCGGCCTCGGGCTGGGCGTAGAACATCTGGAACGCGAAGGAGAGGACTATCACACCCACAAGCGCGGCGATGCCCGCCTCCAGCGGCCTGAAGCCCCGCCGCTGGAGCTCCAGGATCGCGAAGGCACCCACCGCCGTCAGGAGCCCCGCCGGGAACAGGGGGATGCCGAAGAGGAGGTTCAGGGCGAGCGCCGCACCTATGAACTCCGCCAGGTCCGTCGCCATCGCGATGATCTCAGCCTGCACCCACAGGAACAGGGTAACGGGTCTCGGGAACCGCTCGCGGCAGACCTCGGGGAGGTTCTTGCCCGTCGCGATCCCGAGCTTGGCCGACATGGACTGGATGAGCATAGCCATGAGGTTCGCGGTAAGGATCACCCACAGGAGCATGTAACCGTAGCGCGCCCCGCCAGCGATGTTGGTGGCGAAGTTGCCAGGATCGACGTATGCCACCGCCGCGATGAACGCCGGGCCAAGAAACGGCCACAGCCGGGCCAGCCCCTTTCGTTCGCCCTTCAGCGAGGCGTGCGCCGCCCGCGCGGTGGCGCTCTCGCCTGGCAGGACGCTCTCGACTATCCCGTTGCCGTTGCTATCAGTCTCGACCGACCCATTGCCCTCTTCATCCATGACAATCCTCGTTCCAGTTATTATTTTAGCTTCGACTAATTTTAGATTCGATATTCAGCTAATGTCAAGTTTTGTCGTTATTGATAATTACAAAGGTGTCGTCTAACATCCTGGGTATGAACGACTCCGTGGAGATACGGGCTCCGTCCGCATCGGTGGGCGATTATCTGAAGGCGATCTGGGAAGCTTCGGGTGAAGGGACGGCCTCCACGAAAGATGTCGCTGTTCGGCTTTCCGTTTCGCCCGCCTCGGTGACCAACATGTTCGCGCGTTTGCGGGAGATGGATCTGGTCGAGTACGAGCGTTACAGGGGGGCTTCGCTGACGGAGCTAGGTCGGTCCCAGGCGTTGCGACTGGTCAGGCGGCACCGCCTGATCGAGACTTTCTTGCTGGAGCACCTCGGGTACGACTGGCAGGAGGTCCACGAGGAGGCCGAGCGGTTGGAGCACGCCGTCTCAGACGGGTTCACCGAGCGGTTGGCGGAGTTCCTCGGCCACCCGGGCCGGGACCCGCACGGCGACCCGATCCCAACTCCAGAGGGTGCCCTCGAGGCCGACGACTCGTCCCCGCTCGGGGAGGCCGAGCCGGGGGCGTGGGTCCGGATATACAAGGTGAGCGACGAGAGCACCGGGACGCTCGACCACCTCGGGGGGCACGGCCTCGTCCCCGGGCGGCTCCTGTACGTCGAGGAGATCCGGGTCGTCGACGGCGTGGTGACCGTAAGGGACGAGGACGGGGAGACCCACGCGCTGGGAGACTCGCTATCCCGGTCGGTTTTCGTCCGCAACGAGCCACGTCCTCGCTCCTGACCCCGTCCCCCCGGGGTCCCACCGGGGCTTGCTCCGCGCGGGATCCGGGTAAGCCCCCGCGACGGTCGTTCGAAAGGAGCCGCTTTGGGACACGACAGGGAGACGAGTACCTCGAAGCCCGGCTACCCGCGCTACCGGGCCGAGCCAGGCGAACACCTGTCTCAGGCAGACGTGGATCCAGGCGCGGCAGAGCCCTACAAGAAGAAAAAAGACGTGGCAAAGGTGGCGCAGTTCAATCCTACCGATCCTCCGACTACGTCAGAAGTTCTTCGGTCAGCTTGCCGATTCTTCCCCCGGCGCCCACCAGAGTGTGATGATCGGTGTGGTCGACGACGTGGAAGCCCGGGTGTGAAGTCAGAAACTCGGTAGCCTTCTCCCTGCCTCTTACGTATAGCGCCACGTGGTCCAGTTTTTCTACTTTCATGGCTCTTCCTTTCCTGGACGAGTCAACCGACACCCCCAGAGGGTAATACGGTGTCCCACTACTGCTTCGAACCGCTCTCCGATCAATGTGAGCTCGCTGCGTCCGCGAGCAAACGCATATCGACATCGAGGTCCCGAAGCTTGGCCGCGTCGACCGGGCATTGGGCTTTGATCAGTCGCATCGAGCGGCGCAGGTCCCTTCCCCGGTTGGCCGCCACGGCTGCCAGTACCCGCCCGTCCTTTCGATAGAACGCCACGAAGTTTCGCTCCC
>JACCTS010000086.1 GCA_013812245.1 Rubrobacter sp. | reverse complement strand
AACCCCATCGCGGACATGTGGAGCGCCAAGGCGCTGGAGTACGGTGGTAAGTATTTGCGGCGGGCCGTCGCGGACGGTGAGGACGTGGAGGCGCGGGGCGCGATGATGCTCGGGGCTTCGCTGGCCGGAGTGGGTTTCGGGTCGGCGGGCGTCCACATACCTCACGCCTGCGCCTATCCCATTGCTGGGCTCAAGCACGAGTACCGGCCGGCCGGTTACCCGGAGGACCATCCCTTCGTCCCGCACGGGTGGTCGGTCATCGTCACAGCCCCGGCCACTTTCCGTTTCACCTATTCTTCGGCCCCCGAGCGGCACCGGCGGGTTGCCGAGTTGCTCTCGGGAGAGAAGATAGAGGAGGCCGACGAGGACACGCTGCCGGAGATCCTCATCCGGCTCATGCAGGACGTGGGCGCGCCGCGTGGCGTCCGGGAACTCGGCTACGGCGAGGACGACATAGATGACCTAATCGAGGGTGCGATGAAGCAGCAGCGGCTACTCGTTGGATCCCCTAGAGAAGTCACGGAAGATGACCTGGCGAAAATCCTGCGCGAGTCCATGGAGAACTGGTAGTGGAAGAGCGAAGCGTTCACGAGGGCTGGCCGCGTACCGTGGCCGTTGTCGGGGCCGGCACGATGGGCCTCGGGGTGGCCGAGTGCTTCGCCGTCGCCGGCGTCCGGGTGCGTCTGGTGGACGCGTCGCCGGAGCTTACGCGGCGGGCTAAAGAGCGAGTCGTAGAGCGCGCCAGGGGTCACTCAGATGCGGCTTTGATCTCCTCCGACGCAGCCGCGAGGGCCGAGGGGATAGAGACGGCAGATGGCCCGGTGGAGGCGGTAGAGGGCGTAGACTTCGTGTTCGAGGCGGCGCCTGAGGATCTGGGGCTGAAGGAAGAAGTGCTGGGTGTCTGTTCCTCGGCGGCAGACCCTGAGACGGTCATAGCTTCCAACACCTCTTCGCTCCCGATAAACACGCTGGCGACTTTCGTGGAACGGCCTGAGCGTTTCCTTGGGATGCACTGGTTCAACCCGCCCGAGTGGACGCCGGGCATAGAGGTGATACCGGCGGAGGGCACTGCCCCGGACGTCGTGGAGCGGGTCGTTGGTTTCTTGCGGGGCATCGGGAAGCGGCCGGCGGTCGTCGGTGACGGGCCTGGATTCGTGGCGAATCGCATCCAGAACGCGTTGTTCCTGGAGGCTTTGCGGTGCGTTGAGGAAGGTCTCGCCTCCCCACGGGAGGTGGACGAGGTGGTGCGGAGCTGCTTTGGTTTCAGGCTGCCGTTCTTCGGGCCGTTCCAGATCGCGGACATGGCCGGCCTCGACGTATACCAGAGCGTCTTCGAAACGCTGGAGGCCGGCTTGGGCGAGCGGTTCAGTCCGCCCGGCGCCGTGCGCGAGCGCGTCGAAGCGGGCCGCACCGGCACCAAGAGCGGCGCGGGCTTCCTCACGTACTCCGACGAGGAGCGCGACAGGCTGCTCCTGGAGCGCGACCGTCGCTACGCCGCCCTAAACGAACTGCTCGAAAACCTTCCTCCCGTGGACGCCGGAGAGGACACATGAACGGCCCGAGTATCCTCGTAGTCGGGGCCGGGGCTATCGGTGGGGTCGCGGCGGCGATGATGGCCGATGCGGGGGTCAGGATCGCCGTGCTCGACGCGAACGAGGAGCACGTGGCGAGGATGCGGGACCCCGGTCTCCTGGTAGACGATCTCGGTGAAGAAAAACAGGTGCGCCTCGATGCCCATATGGACTCCGATACCCTAGAAGGTCCCTTCGACTTCGCACTGGTGACGCTCAAGGCGCCGCATCTGGAGAGTGCCCTGGGGCCGTTGCGCGAGAAGGGGCTGGCCGATACGTTCGTCTCTTTGGGCAACGGGCTGGTTCAGGAGCGGATAGCCGGCATCGTGGGTGAGGAGCGCATGATCTGGGGCGTCGTCGAGTGGGGTGCGACCAACCTTGGCCCTGGACACCTCGCCCGAACGACGCGGGGACCTTTCATTATCGGTGAGCCGAACGGGAGCGTGAAGGACAGGACCAGGCGGCTCGCCGAAGCCCTCGGGACGGTGGACGGGGCGAACATCACGGAGAATATCCGCGGGCAGGTGTGGTCCAAGCTGCTCGTCAATAGCGCATTCTCCGGTCTCGGGGCCGTCTCAGGTCTTCTGTACGAGGAGATCG
>JACCTS010000511.1 GCA_013812245.1 Rubrobacter sp. | reverse complement strand
GGCGTGCCCGAGAAAGTGAAAATCGGCAGGCGTGAAGCCGTGCGTGAGAGGCTCCGGAGGCGTCCGCGCATCCGGCCGAAGGTGTACGGATATCTCTCCGAAGAGAAAGAGTCGCTGCGGCAGGGGTTCGCGGCGTTGTTCCTGTCCTCGGCCGGGGAGCTCGTAGCCGGCCTCGTGCTGGCTGGCATCTCAGGGACGCTCGACGAGCTGGTCGGGCTGGCCGTTCTCATCCCAGCGGCCATCGGGATGCGTGGGGCGATCTTCGGGGCGATGGGCAGCCGCCTCTCGACCTCCATCCAGACCGGCCTCTTCGAGCTGAACCTGCGACGCGGCGTGCTGGCGGAGAACGCGCAGGCCGCCGTCGTGCTCTCCCTCGTCTCCGGAGTGTTTTTGGCGTTCTTGGCGCGGTTTCTGTGCGGCGTGCTCGGCGTCCCAACGGAGCTATCCGTCTTCGACTACGTGGTGATCTCGACCGTCGGCGGCATCCTGGCCGGGGTGCTCTTGCTCGGCATCACCGTCGTCGTGGCCCGCCTGTCCGTCGCCCGAGGCTGGGACATGGACAACATCGCCGCCCCGATGCTCACCGCAGCAGGCGACATACTCACGCTCCCGGCACTCGTCCTGACGACGTACCTCATAGGAATTCCCATCTTTTCGGACGGGCTGGCGATAGCCTTGATCCTGGTTTCGGTAGCCGCCGGTGTCCTGGGCTTCCGGCTCGGTGTGGCGAACCTGCGACGCATATTGGCGGAGAGTTTGCCCCTGCTGGCGCTGACCGGGACCGTGATGATCCTGGTCGGCCTCGCCCTCGAAGACCGCAAGGAAGTCTTCGTGACGCTGCCGGCCCTGTTCATCTTGCTGCCCGCCTTCTTGCAGGAGGGCGGCGCTCTGGGCGGCATCCTCTCCAGCCGGCTCTCCTCGAAGGTGCATCTGGGTCTTCTCGCGCCGCGGGGCGTGCCCCAGCCGGGCGCGTTCAGGGACTTCACGCTGACGTACATCTTCGCGATCGGGGTGTACCTGTTCATCGGGGGTGCGTCACACTGGCTGGCGGTCGGCCTGGGCCAACTGAGCCCCGACGTACTGGAGGCGCTGGGGTTGGGATCCAGCCATCTCAGCCCCGGCTTTCTGACGATGCTCGGCGTCAGCGCGCTCGCGGGGCTGCTGGCTACGACGGCGGCCGTATTCGCGGCGTACTACGGTTCGACCGTCAGCTACCGGTTCGGGCTCGATCCCGACACTTACGGCATCCCGATCATCACGGCGACGGTGGACTTGCTGGGTTTCATGAGCCTTATAATTGCGTTGAACATCTTCGACCTGACGGGGTAAGGACATGCGCGACGGAAGACCGAGAAACCTCAAGGATATGCTGGCCGAGGCCAAGGACACCTCCGAGCTGATGGTGGACCTGGCCTACGCGGCAATCTTCTACAACTCCGAGGACATCTCGGAGGAAGTATTCCGGCTGGAGGAGCACCTCAACTCCCTCGTCTTCGACATGCGCACCCTGGCGATACTGGCCGCCCGCAGCCCCGCCGATTCCGAACAGATGGCCGGGATTTTGCAGGTCGTGCAGGACATAGAGAAGATCGGCAACGCCGCCAACGACATCGCCAAGATCGTTGTGAAGCGTCTCGGCGTGCCGCAGGAACTGTTGCAGGACATCCCGGAGGCGGAGGAGATCCCATCCCGCGTCCGCGTCCACGCCGACAGCGCCCTCGACGGCAGGTCGCTTGGGGAAGTGGACCTGCCCGTGGAGACGGGGATGCGCCCCATCGCCATCCGTTCGGACGAGGAATGGAACTTCGATCCCGAGCCCGAGGATGTGCTGCGAGCCAGAGACGTGCTCTTTCTTCAGGGCCCGCCGGAAGGCGTCGCCGAGGTCAGGGAGCTGGCCGGGGCCAGCCCGCTTCCGTCACACGCGCCGGATGGCGAGGGAAGCCAGCTCTCGGAGTTGGAGCGGGCGGTGGACATCCTCATCGAGATGAAGAACCTCTCGGAGATGGCCGTGGGGCTCGCGTACTCGGCGCTGCTCTACCAGGATGCCGGGCTGGCGCGCGAGGTTGTCTCCATCGAGAACGAGATGGACGAGATGCGCTACCGGCTGGAACGTTGGATCCTTCTCGCCGCCAGGCACATAGACGACTCCTCCCGCCTGCGCGGCATGCTGCATCTGGCCACCGCTTCCGAGGCCATCACCGACTGCGCCATGGAAATGGTCTGGATGGTGGAGAAGGGCGAGGAGATCCATCCGGTCCTCTCCGCCGCCGTCGGGGAGTCCGATGAGATCGTCCTCAAACTAACCGTCTCCCCAGGCTCACCCGCCGACGGCAAGAGCCTCGAAGCCCTGCAGATCGAAACAGAGACCGGCATGTACGCCCTGGCCGTGAACCGCGGCGGACGCTGGACGTACCGGCCTCGCGACTCCTACGTCTTGCGCGGTGGTGACTCGCTACTCGCCACCGGCGTCCCAGAGGGGCTCGAACCCCTAGCCGAGCTCTTCGGCCAGGAGATCGAAGAGCTGGAGGGATAATCCGGGGCGAGGCGCATAAGCCCGGCATTGCGGGCGCGGACGCGGCAGGCTCGCGGGGCGCGCTCGCCCAGGCGGCCCTTTTCTGGGTTCCGCTGGCGGCGCTCGGCGTCTCTCTGTATCTGGGGCTGATGGCGCTGTTCTCCCGGTTGCCGTCTGACCTCGTGGAGGGCTCGAACGACCTACTGATCTACCGCGCCACCGGCGAGGCTCTGCTGCGCGGCGAGATCCCCTACCGCGACTTCTTCATCGAGTACCCGCCCGGCAGCTTCGTGACGTTCGTCCCCCCGGCCCTGCTCTCCACCAGCGCGGCCGGCTTTGTCTCCCGCTTCGCCTCCGAGATGGCGCTTCTCCTCGTAGGATCGCTCGTCCTTGCCGCCCTGACCGCCCGCGGCAACGGCGGGCTCCGGGCCTGGCCCGCCCCGGCGCTCGCCATGACCTTCGGGGCTCTCATGCTGTATCCGGTGGCCGTCACCCGCTACGACGCCTTCGTCGCCTTCACCCTCGCCGTGGCCGCATGGTGCGTCACGCTCGGCGGACGATACCGATTCGTCGGTTACGCCGCGCTGGGGCTCGGCGCGGCGGCCAAGCTGGTCCCGGCGCTCGCCGCCACCCCCCTCGCTCTCATCCAAACAAACGGGGAAAGAGGCACCTTTCGGGTAGCAGCGTGGGGCTTCGGGGTGTTCTTCGCAGTGGTGGCAGCTTTCTTCGTGCCGGCCTACCTTCTCGGCGGCGAAGATCTCACACGGAGCTTCGCCTACCACGCGGATCGCGGGTTGCAGGTGGAGAGCCTCGGGGCGTCTGTGCTGGCGATGATGGGCCTCGTTGAGGACGTGCGCTTCGAGTACGGCGCCTTCGACGTGCGGGGACCGGGCGCGGATCTCCTCAGTCCCCTCAGCTTCCCTGTTACCGTAGTTCTGCTACTTATAACAGCGTTGTTCGCGTACCGGGAGCACCGGCTGGAGAGGCTCGACGCGGCGCGGTTCCCCAGGTACGCGGCGGCCCTTATACTGGCGTTCATGCTCGGTTCGAAGGTCCTTTCCCCGCAGTACGTGATCTGGCTGCTCCCCCTCGTCCCGCTGGCCTTCGGAGGATTCACCGGCCTCGGGGTGTCGGCGGTCTTCGTGGCCGTCTGCTGGACCACCACCCAGGTCTACCCATACCACTACGCCGATCTCCTGGAAGGTCGCCCGCCGGGCGCGGAACTCCTGCTCACGCGCAACTTCCTGCTCGCCGTCCTTTGGGCCGCGATGCTCTTCCTTCCTTCGCAGTATCGGGAGAAAGTAGCTTCACCGTGAAATCGGTCCTCCGTCCGTTGAGCGTGTTGCTCGTCCTGATCCCGCTTCTCCTGGGCTTCGCGCCGGGGCCGCAGCTCAACGAGCTTCAGGTGCGCGAGAGGGTCGAGCGGGCGCCGGAGGTCGCGGACTTCGCCTCCAGGCCGACGGTGGAGACCTCCTCGTACTACGACTCTGGCTCGGACGCCTGGAGTGTGTTGCTCAGGGAGGATGCTTCGGATAGCGTGGTTGCGCGCATCGAGATCTCGGACGACACGGGCCGGGTGAGGAACGTCAAGATATCTCCCCGGGCGCGTGTGCTGGAATACCCGAACCTTTCGAAGGACGAGGCGATCAAACTGGCCTCAGCCAACCCGGAGATCCGGGACTGGCTCTCCCATTACGACTCGTACTCTGCGGAAGCGGAATACGAGGCCGGAGACTGGACCGTCCACTACCGCACCGAGGAAGAGAAGGGTGACGTGGGCGGCGTCTACGACGAGAACACGGGCGAGAAGGAGATCGCACGGGTCACCGTGGACGACAGCACCTGGGTCCTGGAGGACGTATACACCGGGGATCAGGTCGGCTGGCAGATGGCCCGCGGCGAGTACGGCTCCTACGGCAAGCAGGCCAACTACTGGTTTGTGTGGGGGCCGATGGCGCTCCTCTTCGCCCTCGCGTTCTGGCGGCTGGACAAACTGTTCTCCCTGCGCAACATGGACATCGTAGCGCTCTTGAGTTTCCTGGTCTCGCACGGGTTCTTCCGGGCGGGGGATTCGTTCGAGGCGGTTGTTCTATGGTATCCGCCCCTGATTTACCTGCTAGTCCGAACCCTCCTGATGGGATTCGGCGTCGGAGAGCGGGTCGAGAAGACGAGCAACCTGCCGGACGGAGTGCTGTTCGTGCTGGCCGCCGCGGGCGCGGGGCTCGTGCTCGGCCTCAACCTCGACGCCCGCGTGATAGACGTTGGCTACGCTGGCGTGGTGGGCGGAGACCTGATCCTCAACGGAGCCATGCCCTACGGCCACATGCCGTCCGACGTGGGCACGGGCGACACATACGGCCCCCTGAACTACCTGCTCTACGTCCCGTTCGTCCTGATGTTCGGCTTTACGGGCGAGTGGGGTTTCCTGCCGGCGGCCCACGCCCTGACGGTCTTCGCCTTCGTCGCAGGCGCCCTGGCGATGCTCGTGGCCGGCCTGAAGTTCGCCGGACGCTCCGGCGCGGCGGCGATGGTCTTCGCCTGGACCGTGTTCCCGTACACGCTGTACTCGGCCAACAACAACACCAACGACCTCATCGTGGCGTCCGTCGCCGCGATCGGGCTCTCCCTTGCGACCTCTCCAATAGCCCGCGGGGCGACGGTGGCGGCGGGGTTCGCCATCAAGCTATACCCCCTCGTCCTCGGGCCGCTATGGCTGATGCAGGGCGGACGGCGGCGCAACCCGATCCTAGACTTCTTTCTCGGCGGGGCTGCCGTCCTCATTGCGTCATTCTGGGTGTTCTTTCTCGACGGCAACCCGATAGAGGGAGCCAGGACGTTCTACGAGAAGACCCTCGCTTTCCAGGGCGACCGCACGAGCCCGTGGACGATCTACACGCAGGTGCCGCAACTCGGCTTCCTGCAAACCCCGCTCACGGCCCTTGTCATCCTCCTGGGTTTCCTCGTCGCCTTCGTGCCGCGCAAAAGGACGGTGCGCCGCCTCGCTGCCTTATCGGCCGCGCTCGTCATCGCGTTCCAGCTCACGGTCATCTACTGGTTCTATCCCTACGTGACGTGGTTTGAGCCGTTCGTGTTCCTCGCCCTCCTTACAGCCACCAACGAGAAGACGCCGCTGGATGGGAGCGATCAGCCATCAGCCGTCAGCAATCAGGAAGACGAGGCCACCTGACGAACGACGGACGCCCCATACTGAACATCGTGGGCGATCTGGTGGCGCTCGGTCCTTTGAGGCGGGTTCTTCTGCCGCTATACCAACGTTGGATCAACAACCTCGGCACGGTACGAATGTCCTCGCTGATGCCGCGCCCGATGACGGAAGAACAGCAGCGGGAATGGTACGAACAGGCGGCGAAATCCGAGGACGCCGCGACCGTCACCATGTACGAACGCGCGAGCCTGCGCCCCACCTTCGCCCTCGTAAACTACGTTTCCTCCTAGCCAGTGTCCTCCCGTGCCTCTCGCTCCCTGCGCCAGCGGTCCAGCCGCTCCCGAATCTCTGCCTCCGCGCCCCGGTCCTTCGGCTCGTAGTAGACGCGGTCAGAGATCTCATCCGGCAGGTAGCGGTCGTTCATTCCCTCCGGCTGGTCGTCGTGGGCGTAGCGATACCCCGCGCCGTAGCCCTCTTCTCGCATCAGATCCGTCCGGGAGTTGCGCAG
>JACCTS010000474.1 GCA_013812245.1 Rubrobacter sp. | reverse complement strand
GAGCGTGAAGGCGAGCCGCCGCGAGTCAGGCGAGAACGCGAATTCGCCGCACAGACCCCCCGGGAGTTGCGGCCCCGGCACGCGCCGTCCCCTGCCGGAGAAGAGCACGAGGTCCGAGTACCCCTCGACGTTGCGGCCGGCCACGAGCCAGCGCCCGTCGCGCGAAAGCTCTACGCTCTCCACGTCCCAGTCGTCTGGCGTGAGGTACGTAAGATCCAACGTCGAGAGATCCAGGCGCGCCAGCCGCAGGAAGTCCCCGTCCCTGTCGGTGGCGAGGTAGAGGGCGTCCCCGTCCGGCGTGGCCTGGACCGTGTTGAAGCGGGCGTCGCCCTCGTGCGGCGTCAGGAGGCGCGTCTCTCCGGTCGAAAGGCCCAGGCGGTACAGGTCGTTGTTCAGGTTGGAGTGGTGCCGGGAGACGATCAGGGCCGACCCATCCGGCCCCCAATCCGCCATCGTGTGATAGCCGGAGGTCTCCCATACCATCTCCGGTTCGCCGGACAACTCCTGCACGTATACGTCGAAGTCCGTGCCGTTGCGGCGGGTGGCGGTGTAGGCGATGCGGTCTCCGCCTGGGGAGAAACCGCCAGAGTAGTGGATCGCCTCCGGGTCGCGGGTGAGGTCCCGCTCCTCACCTGCGGAGCCGTCCAGCAAGAATAGCTGCGTCCTCTCGTTGCCGCCCGCGTCCATCCCGAAGAGGAGCCTGTCGTCCACCGGGGAATACCCGGCGTGCGAGACGCGCTCCTCGTAAAACGTCAACTGCTCTGGCCAGCCGCCTTCCAGGGGCACTTCCCAGACCTGCGGCACGCCGGTGATGTCCGTCAGGAAAGATACCCGGCGGCCATCGGGGGACCAGCTCGCGCCGTGAGCGCTCCGGACCTTCAAGTAACGGGCGAAATCGTAAGGCACCAGCGGCGCTCCTCTCTGTGGGATCAGTGCAAACTCGGCACAGTCTATAATCCCCGCAGGCTAAAGAGACGGGAGCACGCTTGTTCGGAAGACTCCGCAGGATCCTCGGCGGAAGAGAAGAAGCCTCGCGACATTCACGACACGAAGAGCGCTTCGGCCTCTCCACCCTGGCCCCCGAGGAGAGGGAGAGGATCGGGACTGAACATGACCCCCTGCGCGGCTACGAGGCCGCCGTCGAACGCCACCACCAGGCGATGGAGGCCGACCGCCGGGGAAACCCGGACACGACGATACGCCTCTATGAAGAGAGCGTCGCCGAGGGTTTCGTCGGGAGCCACCCCTACGAAGCGCTCGCCAGCCTCCACGAACGCCGCCGAAACCACCAGGACGCCCTCCGCGTCACCGAATCCTACATCCAGCTCGCCCGAAGCGGCGCCATGCCCCGCGGCGCCCAACGCTCCGCCGACCGCAAACTCCCCGATTTCAAGGCCCGCGCCACCCGATACCAGCGCCTCCTCGACGAAAATTAGAAACGGCCAAAAACTTCGGCCATCGCCATCTACTCAATTTTCCCCGCAACCATCAAACACCGCTAGAGAAAGCCTTGCAGCGTCCGAAACATTTCCGTAACATTACTGCAACCTCAATGTAATTTATTCACAAAACCGTATCTGCAACGGCTTGTGTTTTCTTGTATTACCTTGTAACGCGCTTGGATGAATGTTAGGTTCCTCTGCTTGTTGTGCAAGCTAATCTGGAGGGGGACTTTATGAAGTCTTTGCTCAAGATATTCATGGTGGCTGGCGTTATGGTCGTTTCGCTGGCTGTCCTGCAAGACGAGGCATCGGCCGACACCCAGCTAGCGAGTTGGTACGGGCCTGGCCTCGAGGGGAACCTGACCGCGAGCGGCGACGTCTTCGAGCCGTACACCGAGTACACGGCGGCTTCCCTGCAGTACCCGTTCGGGACGAGGCTGCTGGTGAGCTACGGCGGCTACTCCACCGTGGTGACGGTCACCGACAGCGGGCCGTACGTGGCGGGTCGGGAGCTCGACCTGTCGCAGGTGGCGGCCGAGGAGATCGGGCTGACCTACGCTGGCGTGGACTACGTGGATGTAGAGGTTCTCAGCTACTAAGGTCCGGCCTCACACGGCCCAACGGAAGAGCGGGCGCGGTGCCTCGGCACCGCGCCCGTTTTCGTTCCTGCAGCGTCTGAGATGGCTCCCCGTTATCGGCGCGTTTCGCAGGATCGGCGGCGGGCATATAATCCTTGCGAAGCCTGCAGGCCACACCGGGGAATGGGGATGACCGAGGAGAGGTTGCAGAGGGTAAGGTTCTTCGAGTTCCTGACGGATGAGGAGCGCTCGGAGTTCATGGACGGCGCACAGCCGACGGTGTTCGAGGCGGGGGCGGTGATCATCTCGGAAGGCGAGGAATCTTCGAGCCTTTTCGTCCTCACGTCGGGTCGGGTAGAGGTACGAAAGAAGATCCCGGGGGACCGCGAGCGCTCGCTCGCGGAGATAGATGCCGACCGGGAGGCGACCGTCGTGGGCGAGCGGGGCCTACTCGGACAAAATGAGGCCTCGGCGACCGTCCGGGCCTCCAGTCGCGTCGAGGCGATCAGGGTCCCGCGCGAAGCGTTCCGGCGCATGATCTCCGAGGGACGGCCCGCGGCTTTCAAGCTCTCATACCGCATCGCCCGCACCCTGGCCCAGAGGCTCACCCGCCTGGACGAAGAGGTCGTGGAAGCCATCAGGGACCTCGAACGCCGCGGAGAGACCGACCTGGAAGCTTTCCGGGATCGCCTCATAACCGAGTGGACTGTCTAGGAGG
>JACCTS010000072.1 GCA_013812245.1 Rubrobacter sp. | reverse complement strand
GCGAGCCCTCCGCCAGGTAATCCTCGTAAGGATCTCCCGCCTCTCCGCTATCGTCTATGCGCACGGTCTCGACGCCGTCCACGTCGGCGAGCAGCTTCTCCAACTCGGCGTCCACGAAGACCATCTTGGCGCCGGAGTGCTCGACGATGTAGGAGACCTCGTCTTTCCCGAGGCGGGTGTTGATGGCGACGAGGACGAGCCCCGCGGCGGGCACGGCGAAGTGCGCCTCCAGCATGGGTGGCGTGTTGGGGCAGAGGAAGGCGACGCGGTCACCCTTCTGCAGACCTGCGTCCCGCAGCCGCGAGGAGAGGCGGTTGACCCGCTCCTCCAGTTCCCGATACGAATAGCGCCGTTCGCCGTAGACCGCGGCGGGCTTGTCCGGGAACATGTACGCGCTGCGCCTCAGGAAGCTCACGGGCGTAAGCTCGCTGCGGTAGACCTTCTCGCTCATCCTGCTCCTCCTTCGTTGCTATCCCCTGACGGAATTACAGCACAATTCTTGTTACGAAACGAGGCTGGAGACGCTAGAGAAATGGATTCTCGACGCGCAGACCTTCTATCTCCTGCCCGTGCTGGAGGTCTTCGGTCAGCAGCCTATCCGCTCCCGCCGAGAGGGCGGACTCCAGGATCAGGGCGTCCCAGAAAGAGAGCATGTGTTCCCGGCTGCGACGTACCGCGCCGAGCACCATCCGCGCATCCTCTGGTAAGGGCGAGAACGTGGCGAAGTATCTGACCATCTCATGAGCTTGCTCGTCCGAGAGAGCGCGTGACAGCCTGCGGGAGGCTGAGTAGAACTCACGGAGGACCTGGACCGAGAGCATCCCGTCGCCCTCGACCAGGTGCTCTTGCACGAGGAGGCGGACGGCCTCTTGCTTCTCTGGCTCGTCGTCGTCAACGAAGTAGACGAGCACGTTGGTGTCGAAGAATGGGGGCATTGTCTCTCGCCTAGAGTGGCCCGGAGGAGCGGTTGCGCGCGATCTCACGGTCGTAAAGCTCCTCCCGCTTTGGTAGCCCCTTGCCGCCGCTCCCAGCCCCCAAGTTCCTGGACAGCTCCAGGAGCTTCCAGCCCGCCTCTCTCCGCTCCCGCCGATAGCCGGCATATTCC
Source organism: Rubrobacter sp. (assembly GCA_013812245.1). GTDB lineage: Bacteria > Actinomycetota > Rubrobacteria > Rubrobacterales > Rubrobacteraceae > JACDGB01. Next base: position 1,439 of record JACCTS010000072.1, on the reverse strand, counting down.
TCCAGATAATCCCGCAGTACGGCGTTCACCGAGGTATCTTCCTCTAGCGCCCGCATCCGTGCCCGCTTCAGCGTCCGCGCATCCACCGTAATCGTCAGGTTGGTCATCGCTCCTCCTCGTGTAGCACGGATTCAGTGTAGCATGACGCCCGTTGAAGGCTTGCGGGATTTCTCGGAGTAATATGGACGGTCTCTGGAGGTGAGGAGGATATGACGGAGCACGATGGGATGAAGGCCCGGATCAGCGCCCGCTTCGGGGCTACCGCCGGGAACTATGTACAGAGCGCGCACCACGCGCGGGGCGACGATCTTCAGCGGCTGGTGGAGTTGGCGCGTCTTCGTGGCGACGAGCGGATGCTTGACGTGGCGACCGGCGGCGGGCATACGGCGCTGGCCTTCGCGCCGCGCGTTCGGGAGGTCGTGGCGAGCGACTTGACGCCGGACATGCTGGCCGCCGCCGAGGAGTTTGTCCGGGAACGGGGCGCGGAAAACGTGAGCTACGTGCAGGCCGACGCGGAGGATCTTCCGTTCGCGGACGAGAGCTTCGACCTCGTGACGTGCCGTATCGCCGCGCACCACTTCCCCGACCCCGAGAGCTTCGTCCGGGAGGCGGCCCGGGTCCTGAAACCGGGTGGACGGTTCCTGCTCGACGATAACGTTGCGCCCGAGGATCCGGAGATGGACGAGTTCATGAACCGCTTCGAGAAGTGGCGGGACCCCGGCCACGTCCGGGCGCACCGGGTGAGCGAGTGGCGGGCCATGATCGAGGGCTGCGGCATGACCGTCGAGCATGTCGAGCCGCCGGGCCGCAAGCCGTACCCGTTCGAGGAGTGGACATCCCGGATCGGAATGCCCGAAGATGAGCGAGGCGAACTTGAAGCCTGGCTCCTTGCGGCTCCGCAAAAGTTCAAGGATTTCTTCGAGATTGAGGTCGAGGACGGGCGGGTGATCTCACTCACGAGCCTGTATGCGATCCTCGTGGCCCGCCTCTGACGCGGACGAAAGATTGACACGGATACAGCAACAGGCTAAGGTTGTCTGAGGTGGAGTTGTAAGCGCCGGGGAAACGGGGCGGCATTCGTCCCGGGCGCTACAGGTACATAGGGGAGAGGAGTTCGGGGTGAACTCTTGGATCCGGCTGTCCGTCCGTTTGGCTCTGGTTCTGGTGGTGGCCGGAATCGTGGCAGGTTGTGGGGGGGAGCGGCGGGCTCCTGACTCTGGACCGTATCGGTAAGGAAGACGCGCCGAAAACGATGACGGTGCAGCTGAACAACAGCTATACGCACCAGAACGCCACCACCCAGAGTTGGGCCGACGGGTTCGAAAAGCTCTTCACCAAGTTCGCCGAAGAGCACCCCGACTGGAAGCTGGAGTTGAAGATCATCCCCGACGCCCAGACCACCCAGGAGCAGGCGCGCCTGCTCGAACAGGCCAGGGTCG
>JACCTS010000071.1 GCA_013812245.1 Rubrobacter sp. | reverse complement strand
TTTATGGGCTCTTCGAGCCGGATGCGGCGCCTATCGAGGCGGATGCCGCGGGCCTGCTCTATGGCGCCCGCGATATTGGCGGCGGTGACGGAGCCGAAGAGACGCTCGTCCTCGCCGGTGCGGGCCTCGATGGTGATGACACTCTTGTTGAGGGTCGCGGCGACCTCTTCGGCGCGCTCGGCCAGGCGCCGGTCGCGCTCCTCGGTCTCCTCCATCTCGCGGCGGGCTTCCTCCATCTTGCCAGGAGTCGCCACCTCGGCGAGACCGCGCGGCACGAGGAAGTTGCGCACGTAGCCCCTGCTCACGTCCACGATATCGCCGCGCTGCCCGATCTTCTCCACGTCCTGCATCAGAATGACCTGCATCGCCAGCCCCCTACTGCCCGGCCACGTAGGGAAGCAGCGCCATCTCACGGGCGCGCTTGATGGCGACCGCTGCCTCCCGCTGGTGCTGCGGGCACAGGCCTGTTACCCTGCGGGCACGGATCTTGCCGCGATCCGAGACGAAGCGCCGGAGCACGTTGTAGTCCTTGTAGTCCACGTAGGCTATGTTCTCCTTGCAGAACACGCACGGCTTGCTCTTCACCGGCCGCGCCCCGCGAGGAGGTCCTCCTCTTCTCTTACCCATCAAAAACCCTCCTGATTCAGAAAAACGTCTAGCCGGAGATCTCCGCCGGCTCCGGGAGCGGCTCGTGCGCGTAGCTCGGCGGGAGCTTAACGACCAAGTGCCGCAGCACGTCGTCGGAGACGCGCAGGATGCGCTTGAGCTCCACGAGCGTCCGCTCTCCGGCGGTGAACCGCATGACCGCGTAGTGGCCATCCGTGCGGTGATCTATCTCGTAGGCCAGCTTGCGGCGGCCCCAGCGGTTCGGGTCCTCCGACTCGCCGCCCGTGCGAGAGATGATCGTACGGAAACGCCCGATCGTGCTCTCGACCTGCTCCTCGTCGAGCTCCGGGATGACTATGAGCATTACCTCGTAAGTGTCGATCTTTGCCTCCTTCGGTCTGGTTCGGCTTCCTCTGGGGGAAGCAGGGGCCTATGGAATTGCACGTTGAGTCTAGCAGCGGGATCGTGATGTTACAAGCATAGCCGAGCCCATCCGATTGTCGCCGCGTTCACCAGCGGGTCTTGTCCCATGGATATACTCGGATCGTGGAGAACGGTAAGAACGCGGCCGTCGAGACGGTGGATCTGCGGAAGATCCACGGCGAGGGTTCGACGGCGGTGCGGGCGCTCGACGGGGTATCGCTCTCGTTCCCGGCTGGCGAGTTCGCGGCGATCATGGGCCAGTCCGGTTCAGGCAAGAGCACGCTGCTGCACATACTCGGCGCGCTGGACAAGCCTTCTTCCGGCACGGTGACCGTCGGGGGAACGGAGCTTTCGAAGCTATCCGACCGGAAACTGACGCTCTTGCGAAGGGAGCGGATGGGTTTCGTGTTTCAGTTCTTCAACCTGATCCCGACGCTCTCGGCGGAGGAGAACATCCTGTTGCCCGCGCTCATCTCGGGGGAGAAGGTCGGGCGGCACGCGAGGCGGCTTGACGAGATGCTGGAGCTCGTCGGGCTCTCCGCGAGGCGGGCGCACCGTCCCGACGAACTTTCGGGAGGCGAGCAGCAGCGGGTCGCCATAGCGCGGGCCCTTATTCGGAACCCCGACATCGTGCTGGCCGACGAGCCGACAGGCAACCTGGACTCCAAGACCGGAAGCGGGGTGTTGGATCTCCTGAAGGAATCCGCAGCCCGTTACGGGCAGACCATCATCATGGTTACTCACGACCCCCGCGCCGCCGCAACCGCGGACCGGGTTGTATTCCTGGCCGATGGGCGGGTGGTGGACGAGACCCGCTCCCCGAAACACGACGAGATCCTGGAGCGCATCAAGACGCTGGAAAGCGCGGGTTGAAAACCCTGGTCTACTGCGGCGCCCCAACCGACGCGCCGATAGCGCCAAGCACCAGCAGGGACACGATGACGAGGACGGCGAGCCCGTTGGCGACGGCGCCGAAGATAGCGAACAGCCGCTTGCGGCGCCGCTGGAAGACCCCGACGAGGCCGAGCACCAGCCCGACGAAGTACAGGACGATGCAGACCAGGAAACCGATACCAACCAGCGCCAAACCCGCGAAGGCGGGCGAGCCCTGCAAGCTCTGGGGATCGAGGCTCTGCGGGTCTGATCCGCCAAGGGCGGAGGCTCCGATGATGGCCGCTATGACGAAGAGAACCACGATCACCACGGTCGCCAGGATGGCGATCACCAGTGAAGCCACCCCCAGCTTGGAGTGCTTCCTCTCCTGCACCGGTGCCTCGCCGTGCTCCATTGCCACCCTCCGCATCAAGACGAAACTCTTCGCGGCGAACCGCGCCAACTTGCCGGAGTGTAGGCGGCGGCAGGACGCGGGTCAATCGTGAAGCTGCGGAGGTTCTCCGGCTTGAGCCTGCGCAACCTCGGGTCGAGGCCGCAGCGCACGTTGCTCACGGCGGTCGGTATCGTGCTCGGGGTCGGGATCGTATTCGGCGTGCTCACGCTCTCGCAGACCATGTCTCGTACTTTCACCGACCTTTACTCACGGGCGTTCGGGGCTGCGGATCTCGTCGTCACCCCCGCGGGCGGTTCCGGCACATTCGACGCCGACGTGCTGAAAGAAGTCCGCGCCACTAAGGAAGTGGAAACTGCGGCCCCGCGACTCCCGGTCTCGGCCTCGTTGCTGCTGCCCGGCGAGAAAGTACAGAGCCCGCCCGAGGTACGGAGCATGCAGCTCTTCGGGGTCGAGCCTAAGTCGGCGGCGCTGGCGACGGGCTTCGAGCTGGATAAAGGCCGCTTCCCGGAGAGCGGACAGGAATTAATTCTGGACGGCAGCACCGCCGAGTCGGCCGGGCTGCGCGTGGGCGAGCGGGTGAAGGTGGCGACGCCCGGCGGCTCGAAGAAGCTGAGGCTCGTCGGGTTGCTGCGGGTGCCGGGCGGATCGTTCGGGGGCTTTGGCTTCGGAATGGCGCCGCTCGACTACGTCCAGAAGCAGTTCGACAAAAAGGGCAAGATCTCCGGCATCGCCGTCGAGGCGACGAGCGACGGCGCGGTCGCAGATCTGCGTGAGCGGCTGGAGCGGAACCTTGGGGAGGGACTCCAGACGGAGCGTTCGGAGACACGCACCAACGAGATCAACAGCCAGTTCCAGGGGTTCGCCATAGCCCTGCTCTTCTTCGCCGGGACCGCGCTCTTCGTCGGCGCGTTCCTGGTCTTCAACGCCCTCTCCATGACCATCCTGGAGAGGACGCGGGAGCTGGGGATGCTGCGCGCCCTCGGCTCGACGCGGGGCATGATCGCCCGCTCCGTCATAGTCGAGGCCGCCCTGCTCGGTCTCCTCGGATCAGCCCTCGGGGTGATCTTCGGGTACGGGATGGCCCGTGGGCTCGTCTTCCTCTTCGGACAGGCTTTCCTGTTCAAGATCACGAAACTCACCATCTCCCCCTTCGCCATCGTCTCCGCCCTGGTCGTCGGCGTTCTCATCACCGTTATCGCCGCGCTCTATCCCGCGCTGCGCGCCGGAAGGGTCAGCCCCGTCGAAGCCATGCGCGCCCGAAGCGGCGCCGTCGCGAGTTCGGGCGGGAAGCGGCGCCTGCCATGGCTCGCTCCACTTCTCGGGCTCTTTCTCGTGGCGGTGGGAGCGCCCTGGATCTACTACCTCGCCAAAAACCTCTCCGAAAACCTCGAAGGGCTCGTCTACGCTTCCGGTTTAGCGGGTGTCATCGGAACGTTTCTCGGCGTTTCGCTCATCATACCGGTTCTGGTGAGGCCGCTGGCGGCGGTGTTCTCCCCCGCGTTGCGCCTGCTCTTCGGCATCGAGGGGAGGATGGCTGCGGCCAACGCGACCCGCAACCGGGGCCGCACGGCGCTGACGGCTTCGGCGCTCATGGTCGGGGTGTCGCTCGTCATCGCGTTTTCCGCCCTGGGCGGGAGCGTGCTCGGTACGATCCGGAGTTTCCTCGAAGACTCCCTCGGCGGCGACTACGTCGTCCAGCCAGGCGAAACCCAGTCCGAGGTGACGTTCTCCAACGAGCTGGTGGATCGCATCGGGAAAGCACCCGGCGTCGAGCGGACCACGGCCCTCGCCTCGACCTTCCTGAACAGCGGCGGGAAGTCCAGCCTCGTCTACGGCGTGGACGAGAGTTATCCGGACATTTTCCGCGTCAACTACTCACCCGGCTCAGGGACGCCGGAGAATGCTTTCTCCGAGCTGCGGAACGGGGCTGCGCTCATCGGGCAGCAGCTCGCGGACTCCCGCAACCTGAAGGTCGGGGAGAAGATCTCACTTCCCACACCCGAAGGACCGAAGAAGTACAGGGTGGCGGGCGTCGTGGACAACGACATCCTGGGCGGCGGCGCGGGCATCTACCTCTCGCGGGATGTCCTGGCCCGCGACTTCGACGAGAAGGAGGGCGAGTTCCTCGCGGTGAAAGCGAAGCCCGACGCCGACCGTGCCGCGCTGGAGCGGGACATCAGGGACATCCTGAAGGATTATCCACAGTTCACGCTGTACTCCAACGCGGAGTGGAAGGCGCAGATAGAGGGCGACTTCAACCGCCAGTACGTGTTCTTCTACGCCATCATGGGCGTATCGGTGGCGGTTTCCGCCTTCGGGGTCGTTAACACGCTCTCCATGAGCGTCTTCGAGAGGACACGGGAGATCGGGATACTCAGGGCCGTCGGCGCGACGCGGCTCCAGGTCGGGCGGCTCATAATAGACGAAGGCGTGGTGATAAGCCTGATCGGCTGCCTCGTGGGGGTCGTCATCGGCTCGCTACTCGGCTACCTCTTCGTCCAGGGCTCAGGCGCCGGTGGCTTCGAAGTCTCTTTCTACTACCCGAAGGTCCCAGCCGTCGCCTCCATCTTCGCGGGCCTTCTCATTGGCGTCTTCGCCGGACTGCTCCCCGCGCGATCCGCCGCCCGCACCAACATCGTCGAGGCAGTCCAGTATGAGTAGCCGCAAGGATTCATGGCGGCGGAAGGGGGCGGATGGAAAACCTGCCCCCGGTAGCTCTGTTCGCTTGCTTCTACTTCCAGCCCTTCTCATGGGCTACTGCGGCGTAAACTTTGTTCACTACGATATCGTTGTCCTCAAACGTGACGGACCCGCTTCCTCACACCCTAGTGCGTCCAGTGAAAAGGCCGGGTTTTGTGGCCCCGGCCCTTGTAGCTCCTGCTCTGGGGGACGCCTCCCCATATCGCCTGATGTCGCCACGGTCCTAGGAGCAACCCTCCACTTCGCCGTTAACGGCCGTCGCTGTGCAGTTGCTGCCCGCCCCCGCCGCGCTGTCGTTTACGGCAACGACGCCGCTGTCGCCATACGCGCCCGCCACGCTGCCGTTAACGGCCATCGTACGGGAGGTGTCGTCCGAAATGCAGCGGCTGTCGCCCCGGCTGACCTTCGTCTCGCCCTTGTTGCTCACGCACACATCACCACCTTGCGCCAAGGCCGCTCCAGACACAGCCACCATCGCCGCCATGACTACCATCACCGAAAGCACCGAGGTTATGCGCCTTATCCATCCTCCTCTGTCGTGGCTCTCCACGCTGGATCGCCCTGCCCGGGAAACATGACACTCTTCGGTCTCCGGCGCATCCCCAAACGGGTGATCTTTCCTGGTCCATTTGGGCTAGATCCGGCCCCGCCCCGGTCGCTTCTAGGCCCTACGTCGGCTGATTTGCCTTCCTCGACCGAAGCAATATCTCGTCCCGGTCGAAGTCTATGGTGACGTTGAACTTCTGCAAGAACGCGAGCCCGAGCAGCATGACCGGATTAAAACCTGCTCCCATCTCATCTACCAAGATAGGCACACTGTGCACCCTGGCGGTTCCTACCCTGATGCGCTCAACGTGATGGCGATCCATCCTGCGCCACCCTCCGACAACACTTACCCGCGTCGTTCCTAGACGGTTGTCTTTGTTGAAACCCAGCAGGCGGGCGGCGCGTCTCGGCACGATGCAATACGTGGAGCCCGTATCTACCAGTGCGTCGACGTATTGCTCACCACCTATGACGCCCAGGGCAACCCTCCGCACGAGAAGTACCGATTCGGCGCTTGCATCAGGATCTATGCCGACCCTGCCGGGTATCGGCGAAGGGCCAAGCAAGCGTTACAGGGCGAAGGCCGGTAGTTTTTCGCCTTCGGCGAGGGCATAGGTTAGATACAGCGGTCCGGCCTCCACGCTGCGAGGATAGGCCCACTTCTCCAACTCCGCGTCTATCGTCTCGGGATCGTCGTGCGCGAACAGCACGGTGCCTTCTTCGGCGTCCGGGCCGTCCAGCAGGATCAGAAGCCACTTTCCGGGGTTGCTGTTTCTGAGATGTTCGAGTGTGCCGTGCATAGCGTGTCTCCTAGCCCATCCGCTCCCTGGACCGCGTGTAGGGCCAAGACCCGACACATGCCGAGTATACTCGACCCTGACAAAGCTACGCTACCTGCGGCGCACTATGCCCGCGCCGATCAATCCTCCAGCGACGAGCAGCGCGCCAAGCGACAAGGCTGGTGGAAACCCGCCGGTCGGCGGGAGTTTCTTGCCAGGGATTGTTATGGGTATCACGCCCTTGTCAGAGTCGGCAACGTCGTCACTGTACTGATCGTTAGTGGCGTCCTCAGCGCCGTCGACATCATCACCACCGGGGGGAACGCACTCTTCCTCGGAGTCGACGGGGAAGTCACCCTCATGCTCTTCTACATGGCTGTCAAAGGACGGATCGGCGGCCGAAATGAACCGGACGTTCTCGGGATTCCCGGTAGGGACGTGACAGATGCCTCCCTCCTCGCCATCCTGCGCCATGACAGGGCTCGCCACTAAGAACACCAACGCACCAACCAGCAGACAGACCCACCGCATGAACCCCTCCCGAGTCGCATTGCCCGGCACTCTAGCCTATCGGCACAAATGGCGCAACCTGGGAACCCCTCGAGGTTTCTTAACCGCAGCTACATGCGGTCTAGGAGATCCCGCTTCCTAGCAATCAACGTCGAAGTCGAACAGCCCCTCATCATTTAGACTCTATCCGAGAACCTATTTGTGAGACTTGAACAAAGACGCATCTCCCCGAGAATGGGTTTGCCACCATCACCGTTCTCGAAGGAGATGCACCTTGTGAGAGAGCCTAACACAACGCACAAGAGGAGCGTCGATTACTTCCGCCTTCCAAGACCCTTGTGGAGAAAGTTCAAGAAGTGCTTGCCTGGAAAAAAGAGGAGCAAGACGAGCCGAGGAGGCCGTCCGAGGGCTTCGGATAGAGCGGTAATCAACGCTATCTGGTACGTCCTTTGGACGGGATGCCAGTGGAAAGCCCTCCATCGAGATTGGTTTGGAGTGTCCTCAAGCGTCGTCCACCAGCGGTTCCAGAGGTGGAGAGAGATGGGTATCTTCCAGAAGCTGATGAAGAGGATGGTCGAGCACTACGCCAGAGAGCAGCGCGGTGGGGTTGGCTGGAGGTGGCAAGCAATGGACTCCAAGAGTTGTGCTGCTCCGCTCGGAGGCGAGAAGAACGGCAAGAATCCCACCGACAGAGGAAAGCTGGGCGCCAAGATTCACCTCCTGGTTGATCAGAGAGGCGCTCCCTTGAGTATCGTTCTCACCGGAGCTAATCGACACGACAAGACAGCCGCGGTGGACTTGGTCGTTTCGGTGATGGTGAAGCGTCCGGTACACAAGGAGCAGCACCTGTGCGCGGATAAAGCCTACGACGCCAAAGAGATACGAGAGTTTGTCGCTTCCTCGGGCTATGAGTCGCACATCGAGGTCAATCCCAGGAGAAGCGCTCAATTAGATGGCGAAAATCCGGAGCAAAACAATGGCGTCGAAAAGATCCATCCGGCGAGAAGATGGGTGGTGGAGCGGACGATCTCGTGGTTGACCAAGCGTCGCAGCCTGCGCACGCGCTGGTCGAAGAAGGCTGGAAACTGGCTGACGCTCGTTCAGATTGCCTGCGCTCACATCTTGCTCAATCTGGCGGTTTTCGGATAGAGTCTTAGATCAAGGTCTCAACGAACAGGAGCGCCGATCTTCTCTGGCACATCCAGTTTGCCGCCGCGCTCCTCTATGGCCTGCGCCAGATCCGCGAATGACAGAGCTTCGAGACCGAGCACGTTGCCCTCCGCGTCCACTTCCACGTACACGTCCGCCCGCTCGGCGAAGTCCTCCGCGTGATCGGTCTTGCCCTCCCGGAGCTTGAAGTACAGAGCGCCGGACTCTTTGTCGTGGCTGATCCTCAAGAACGCTCACCTTCCCTTCTGCGGAGCATGACCGAGACCACCACGGCCTCACGTCCGCTTGTAGGTCTTGGACGAGTCAAGCCCATTTATGCCCCCACAGAGGCGCGAGGATCGATCGCTTCTCAGCGCCACGGCGAGGCTGGCTAAGGGTGCGGCACCTTCTCCAGGCGGAAGTTCGCGGGGTCTTCGATGCGCTCGGGCAATTCCAGGGCTCCGCCGGCGCGGCCGACCAGCTCGGCGTACTCCTCGAAGGAGAGGAACTCGATGCCCAGGACGAGGCCCTCGGCGTCTATGTCCACCCCGACGCCCAGTCCAGGGGTCAGGGGGATCGTCTCGGCGTACTCGCCTTCCCGGAGCCGGATATAGCCAGCTCCGCTCTCGGGATCGTGCGTAAGCCTGTAGGTCATTCCTCGCCTCCTTCCGGCGGTTTCATCGGCCGTCCAAGCTCCACGGTGACGACGATCCGCTCGTCTTCCAGACCCAGATTGTAGACCACTTTCACTGCCAATCTCCTCCCGGCGAACGTGTGCTCGGCCACGATGCGTCCTAGCCTGCCAGGATACTCCAGGTCTGGGTTCTCCAGCGTCCGGTAAACGTCGGCAGCCGATATACTGCGCTCGCGCATCCGCTCCTCGGCGTGTGGCAAGAATGTGATCTTCATCCCGCGCAGTCTACGCAGGTTCCGCTCGGCGCTCCAATTCCCACTCTGCCTCCGGTCATCCAGGTCGCGTAGCCCGCGCACCGACCCCAATATCCATCGCACAGCGAGAACGAAGTAGGTCAACGTCGCGGAGCGGGCCCGGCAGGATTCGAACCTGCGACACACGGCCCCGGAAACCGTTGCTCTATCCCCTGAGCTACGGGCCCTTAGATTCTTTCTGCTTCGAAAGGCACTTTTCTACAAGCCTTTCTCAACCTCTCCGGGTCTATCTTTTCAGCTACCTCTCGCTAACAACTGTAGAAAGACTGTACTATCGCATTTCCGAATTGCAACTACAAGAATCCCTTCTAGGCCCTTCTACTCCTTTCTGACTCCCCCTCGCTTACGAGCCTTCTCCGAAGCCCTCACAGAAGCACTGAGCCGCCTTAGAGAGCAAGCTAACGTCACCTTTTGGCACTTCGAATGAGCCGAATGTAGTCTGGGAATACATTCTCTACAAATGGGCGATGCTTCGCCTCTACTTTAGCAGATGCTACTTTCCTATGGCTTTCTAGAAGGCCTCGGGAGGCTTCATCCACCTTCGTACACTAGAATACTTCTCACTATGAAAGAGATCAGGCCTACCTATGGCGAAGGAGGATGGAGTTCCGGTCATCGGTTCTTTCGCAAAGCTGCTTACAGAGCGAGGCACGACTTTCAGAAGAGCTACACACGACTCCTGCTGCATAAGAGTGAGAGTGATGCTCCTGTAGTTATACAAGACACATCAAATCCCGCATTTGCAGGGCTTGTAGTTCCAGAAAACATATCAGATCCCGAACTTGCAGAGCTGCGAGAGCAGGTGTACCAGTGTGAGCAGTCAACCCTACTCTACTGTTGCATGGCAGTTGAGGCCTATCTCAACTATTACGGTGTAAGGAAGTTCGGGGAGAAATTCTACAAGAGAACCCTAGAGAGGTCGGGCATAACAGAGAAGCTTTCGAACATTATCCTGGCGGTGTCTGGTGAGTGCATCGAACCCGATGATGAGATATATCGAGAAGTTAAAGAGCTATTTGAAAGTAGGAACAGGCTCGTGCATCCAAAAACCAGAGAGATCAATGAAACAAATGTGCACGATCATGTTGTTGATCCAGATACTTTTGACGACGTTGAAGCCTATGTAACCCGTATGGATCGGATACTCCGACAATTCTGTTCATTTGATCCTGAGATCGTGTGGGATATCGAATTCGGAACAGACCGATACGAGACGTGAACTTTTGGATAAGGCGGTACTAGAAGTAGCAAATATCTCAAATCCCTACCTGCCTCCTGCTCAGAATATGAACACCTGGTGTATCTAGGGGGTTACGGTGTTCGAGAAATACATCTCGATTACTTGATGGGCTTGCGAGAGCGAGGAGAGATCACGTTTCAAGTATGGCCCCAAGAGGGCACCACACCCAATGCGGGTAACCACGTTATCGTAGAGAGCTACCCTGCAATCTGTCCCAAACCACCAAACTATGGCGAGTGCAGAGATCAGCACTGCAAGGATGCTTGGAAGGTGTTGCAGTGGATGCTCGCAGAAGCCGAAGCTGAAACCCTAGAAAGCAGGTTCGAGATCATTCCAAGGCCCTTCGGAAGAGTGGAAGACATAAGATTCGAGGACCAAGTCCGTTTTGAGGGTTGGATCTTCGGAG
>JACCTS010000427.1 GCA_013812245.1 Rubrobacter sp. | reverse complement strand
CGAGGCCGGACATCGAGGCGCTATCGCGCAACACTCCGCTCTCTGAGCTGGCGGAAGCGGCTGCCTTCGGACGCTACACGCGCTACCCGTTGTATGAGGAGGATCTGGATCACGTCCTGGGCGCGGTCCACGTCAAGGACCTCTTTCGGGCAGCGGGTGAGGACCCTGACGGCTTCGACATCCGTGAGATCATCCGCGAATGCCTCGTCGTTCCCGAAAACAAGCCGATAGAGCAACTCCTGCGGGACTTCCAGAGCCGCAAGCTCCAGATGGCGATAGTCATAGACGAGTGGGGCTCTGTGGAGGGGCTCATCACCATCGAGGATGTGCTGGAGGAGCTCGTCGGGGAGATACAGGACGAGTTCGACGAGGACGAGGCCGCCATAGAGCAACTCGGCGACGATATCTACGCCGTTGACGGCCGCATCCCCATAACCGACGTCAACGACCGCTTCGACCTCGACCTGCCGCACGAGGACTTCGACACCATAGGCGGCTACGTCCTGGGTTCCCTGGGCCGCCCTCCCGAAGCCGGCGATACCGTCGAGGCCGACGGCGCCACCCTCACCGTCAAGAGCGTGGACGGCCCCCGCGTCTCCGTGCTCACGCTGCGCCGGGACGATGGTTCCTAATGGCGCGCCTTTCCTGCGAACTAGAAGTGGCAGTCAAGCCTGGGAGGAGAGTGGGAGCGGCGAACTTTGACGAGCATTTCGTATCCACGGTTCTCTGAACCTCGTCCTTGTCAGGTTCTCCGGTTTTCGCTTCGAGTTTTCAGAAATCCAACTTCTGGGATACGGAGTTCGAAGAAGTTCGGCTAGAGGGCTTCTGGGACGTTCGTCGAAGGGGCGCTTGAGATCGTGCGTCGATGCGCGCCTACCCGGAAGGGACCCCCGGCAAGCGAGAAGGCGAACCGCAAGCAACGCTTGCTATAATATCGGGGGCGAGGCTTGGCCTGAGGGGATCGGAGGGGAATGGTGGATGCGCGACCAGCCGCCGAGCGAGGAGATGTGTCCCTTCGTGGCCGGTCGGAAGGTCTTTCGGTGGGGATGAAGGGGTGGGTGAAGGCGTGAGCCAGCTGGAGAACAACCTGCCGCTGCAGGTCTCCAGCTTTGTAGGGCGAGAGCGGGAGATAGCGCGGGTAGGGGAGTTGCTGGCCGATCATCGCCTGCTGACACTCACCGGACCAGGGGGCTCGGGCAAGACTCGCCTGGCTCTGGCCGTGGCTTCGGAGGTGCTCGGGGGGTTCGAGGACGGGGTGTGGCTTGTGGAACTGGCGTCGCTCTCTGATCCGGATCTGGTGCCACAGACCGTCGCCTCCGTCCTGGGGGTGCGGGAGGTGCCTGGCAGTCCACTTGCGGATTCGCTCTGTCTCCACCTCGGATCCCGGGGAGTCCTGCTGGTTTTGGACAACTGCGAGCACCTGGTAGGAGCCTGCGCCACTCTGGCTGAAGCTCTGCTGCATTCCTGTCCCAACCTGCGAATCCTCGCCACCAGCAGGGAGGCGTTGGGTGTCGCCGGCGAGAGCCTCTTCGCCGTCCCTCCCCTTTCGCTGCCTGACCCCCGTCGTCTTCCGGCCCTTGAGAGCCTACCCCGCTATGAGGCCACCAGGCTCTTCGTGGAGCGGGCGGCGGCTCTCAAGCATGACTTCTCGCTCACGACGGGCAACGCGATGGCGGTCGCCCAGGTGTGCTACCGTCTCGACGGGATACCGCTTGCCATAGAGCTCGCCGCGGCCAGGGTGAGGGTGCTCTCCGTGGAGCAGATCTCCTCACGCCTGGACGATTCGTTCCGGTTGCTAACGGGAGGCAGTAGGTCGGCTTTGGCCCACCAGAGGACGCTCAGGACGGCCATGGACTGGAGCCATGACCTGCTCTCTGAGGAAGAGCGGGCGATGCTCCGGCGTTTATCCGTGTTCGCCGGTGGCTTCAAGCTCGAAGCCGCCGAGACGGTGGGCGAAGGAGAAGGCATCGAGGGGGGCGAGGTACTGGACCTGCTGAGCACGCTGGTGGACAAGTCACTGGTCCTGTTCGAGGAGCAGGACGAAGAGGCGCGCTACCGACTCCTGGAGACGGTTCGTCAGTATGGGCAGGAGAAGCTTGAAGAGTCGGGCGAAGCGGGGAAAGCGAGAAGCCGGCACGCCGCGTGGAACCTGGCGCTGGCCGAAGAGGCCGAGCCCGAGCTGAAGGGGGCGCGGCAGCTTATGTGGCTGGAGCGCCTCGAAGGGGAGCACGACAACCTGCGCGCGGCTATGCGCTGGTTGCTCGGTGAGGGAGAGTCAGAGAGAGTCGCGAGGCTAGGGTGGGCTTTGTGGCTGTTCTGGTGGATACGCGGTTTCTTCTCCGAGGGGCGTGGGTGGATGGAGGAGGCGTTGGCGAAGGGCGGTGCCATGCCGGCGTCCGCTCGGGCGAAGACCCTGTTCGTCGCTGGCACGATGGCGACCGGCCAGGCCGACTTCCGCTCGGCTGAACCGCTGCTGGAGGAGAGCCTCGGGTCGTTTAGGGGATTGGGTGACAAACGGGGTGCCGCCTACGCGCTCGGGAGCATCGGCATCGCGGCTATTGGTCAAGGGCAGCAAGGGCGGGCGATCGCCCTCCACGAGGAGTCCGCGGACCTCTTCCTCGAAGTGGGAGACAACTGGGCCGCCGCTACCGAATTCTGTTTCTCGGCGGCGGGGTATTTCAAGCGCGGTGATCACGTGCGCGCGCAGCAACTAGCGGAGCGAGGACTGGCCCTCGCGCGGGAGACGGGTGACCGGGCAGGAACCTCCGCGGCCCTTTACATCCTGGCGACGGTAGCGCACGCTTCGGAGGACCACGAACGCGCGAGCGGGTTGTTCGAGGAGGGGCTCGAGCTCACAGCCGAGGTGGGGGACCAGGCCAACGTCGCCTATTGCCTGGAGGGTTTGGCGACCGTCGCCGCGTCGGAGGGCGGGGTGGAGCGGGCCGCGCGGCTGTGGGGAGCGGCGGAGGCGCTGCTTGAGGAGATCGAAGCGACGGCGTATCCTCACGCGCCCGATCCGTCGGTCCACGAGGCCCGGGTGAGCGCCGCGCGATCCCAGCTTGACGACGCGGCGTGGGAAGCGGCATGGGCCGAAGGACGGGCCATGACCCCCGAAGAGGCCATAGAGTACGCCTTGGAACCGCCTGCAATGCCGGAGGAAGAGACGACTCCCACCGACTATCCCGCCGGGCTGAGCGCCCGCGAGGTCGAGGTGCTGAGGCTCGTCGCCCAAGGGATGACCAACCCCCGGATCGCCGAGGCGCTCTTCATCAGTCCCCGCACGGTCGACGCCCACATGCGCTCCGTCTACCACAAGACCGGCTCCTCCACCCGCGTGGAGGCCTCCCACTTCGCATCAGAGCACAACCTGTAGAGCACAACCCGCTCTGATCCCGCCCCGGTCCTTGCTCCTTGGCAAGCGATCCGCCCGCCGAAGCACCCGCTTTCCGCACGCCCGCGGGCGACCCGCCTATGTGCGTTAGGCGCATCGCCTAGGCGTACCCCTACGGGCGTCTCCTGGAAATAGGCGACCCGAATAGGCGATCCCACCGATGTAGCGCACCTTGCCGCGCCCTACCCTGGAATCAGAAACAAAGCAGGCCGCCAGACAGGCAACAGAGAGGAGGAAAAGACCATGATCGGAGAGGAGACCACCGGAAGGTTGGACTTCGACGCACTGCGCGACGCCATCGAGCGGTGCGAGGCGGATGCCCTCATCGGTTTCTACGCGGAGGACGCCGAACTTCGCATCCTCAACGGAGAAGTCCTCGAGAGCCCTGCATTTGAGCTTCGCGGCAAGGCTGAGATCGAGAGGTATCTGCGCGCCGTCTGTGATCAGGAGATGACCTGCATCATCGAGGGCGAGGTCGTCTTCGCCGACGAGAGCATCACCTTCGACGAGATGTGCGCCTACCCGGACGGAACCCAGATCTCGGTCGAGACGACGCTTGAGATAGGCGAGGGCAAGGTCCAGCGGCAGACAGACGTGGCGCGCAGCGCCCGTCACGACGATAGGAGCGAAAGATGAGCACGAGGCAAGAAGCACAGTTGGCCATAACCGACGAAACGAGACAGGAAGGAAGCAGAGCAATGACCATCCAGACGAACATACGGGAGCTGATCGGGAGCATCGAGAAAATGAAGGCGCTGGCAGCGGGTTTGCTGACGGCGGCGATGATGGCCGCGAGCCTGCTGGCGCCCACGCCGGCTGAAGCCTCGGCCTTCCCCGGAGCCAACGGCAAGATAGTGTTCACCAGCAGCCGGACCACGGGCACGGGCGTGAACAATCCCGAGGGAGACTTCGAGATCTTCACGATGAACCCCGACGGCACCGGGCTCAAGCAGCTCACCAAGAACAAAGCGTCGGACGTCGCTCCCAGCTACTCCTCAGATGGCAAAAAGATAGTCTTTGCTAGCGTGCGGACCGGTAACTTCGAGACCTTCACGATGAACTCAGACGGCACGGGACAGACCAACCTTACCAACAATCCTGCAACAGACGCGCGGCCCTCATTCTCCCCAGACGGCAAGAAAATACTCTTCGACAGCACCCGTGCCGGGGTGCGCGACGTATTCGTCATGAACTCCAATGGGTCCGGCCAGACCCGGCTGACCACCGACCCGGCGGGCGATTCAAACGCGACCTTCTCCCCCAAGGGCGACAAGATAGCCTTCGTGAGCGACAGGGGCAGTGGTGACCAGGAGATCTTCATCATGAACTCCGACGGCACGCAGCAGACGGCCCTCACCGCAACCGACACCGCGACGGAAGACGATCCCACCTTCTCCCCAGACGGCTCGAAGATAGCCTTCTCCAGCAACCGCTCCGGTGGGGGCGACTTCAACGACTTCGACATCTTCGTGATGAACTCTAACGGCTCCAGCCCCATCAACTTCACCCCCAGCACGGCGAGGGACGACGAGCCGGCCTACTCTCCAGACGGCAAGAAGATAGCCTTCGTGAGCACCCGCGACGGCGGCGACGAGGACGTGTTCGTGATGGAAGCCAGCGGCGGTGCCGGCCAGACTGACATCACCCCCAACTCGAACGTAGATATCACTCCCGACTGGCAGCCGACAGCCACCACCTTCACTGTAACCACCGCCTCCGACGGCCGCGAGGGGTTCTGTGGCGCCACCTGTACCCTGCGAGATGCTATAGGCACCTCCAACGTGACCCCTGGACCGGGAGCGAACACCATCAAGTTCGACATCCCAGGAAGCGGAGTGCAGACGATCACCCCACTAGCGGCCCTGCCACAGATAACGAGGCCGGTCGTCATAGACGGCTACACCCAGCCCGGAGCGTCCCCGAACACGCTGGCGACGGGCGACAACGCGGCCCTGAAGATAGAGTTGAACGGTACGAACGTGGGTGGCGGGGACGGGTTGGCGATCAACAATTCCTCAGGCAGCGTGATCAAGGGTCTCGCGATCAACCGCTTCGGCACCGGCATCGACATTTTCGGCGACTCGGTCGCAAACCGCATCGAAGGCAACTTCATCGGTACCGATCCCACTGGCACTCTGGACCGGGGCAACCAATTCGACGCCGTGGGCATAGGCCTCGGCCCGTCGGAGAACGTGGTGGGCGGCTCCACGCCCGCCGTGCGCAACGTCATCTCCGGCAACGACGATACCGGCATCTTCGTCAATACCGCAAACGGCAACCAGATCCAGGGCAACTACGTGGGCACCGACAAGAGCGGGACCAAGGATCTGGGCAATATCGACGGCGGCGTCGTCCTTACCAACGGGTCCGACAACAACGTCGTCGGGGGCACGACGGCCGGGGCGCGTAACGTCGTCTCCGGCAACGCCGACGGCGGCGTCACTATCCTGAGCGGCACGGGAAACAAGGTGCTTGGCAACCGCGTAGGCACCACGGCGAACGGCACCGGCGCCCTCGGCAACGACATCGACGGCGTGTTTATCCAAGGCTCGAACAATCTCGTCGGGGACGGCACCCCCGCAGGGTCCAACACCATAGCCTTCAACGGCAAGAACGGGGTCGCTGTTGGTAGCAGCGGAAGTGCCGGTAACGCGATCTCGCGGAACTCCATCTTCTCCAACACCGGCCTCGGCATAGACCTCAGGGGCGGCTTCGAGGACGCAACGGGCAAGACCGCCAACGACCCAGGCGACATAGACACAGGAGCCAACGGCCTGCAGAACTTCCCGGTTCTCGCCTCAGCAAAGACCGTCTCGGGCAAGACGACGGTCACGGGCAAGCTGAACAGCACTCCCAGCAAGACTTTCAAGGTCCAGTTCTACTCCAACCCCTCGGGCAACGAGGGCAAGAAGTTCATCGGCGAGAAGAGCGTCACCACCGATGGCTCCGGCAACGCCTCCTTCACCTTCTTCCCGGCGACGGCGGTCTCGGTAGGCCAGACGATAACCGCGACGGCCACTGACCCCGGCAACAACACCTCCGAGTTCTCGGCGGCTAGGAAGGTGGCATCTTCCTAGAGAATACACCCCGTGGGACGGGGTCTCCCAGCGGGTCATCGGGCCGGGGCGTAGAGACCCCGGCCCTTCTTCTTGCCTTTTATTCACTCACCTTACGCACGAGGCAGGGTGTAGAGTTAGAACACTATGAACAGAGACCTCCTCGAACTCTATTCCGATTACTTGTTGAGTACCTTTTCCCACACCACCGCCACCGGCCTCTCAGCCATGAC
>JACCTS010000382.1 GCA_013812245.1 Rubrobacter sp. | reverse complement strand
AGATCTCGTAACGGAGGGTGAGGAACCGGGCTTTCCATAGGGCCAGCGTATGGGTGGTGCGGAGCGTGCCCGAGCGATCCACGTAGACGTGGATCTCCTCTTTGACCGGCATGTACTTTGCCAGTAGCGTGCCGTCGGGACCACGATGGACGCGGTAGTAACCCGCATCGCCGAAGCCGTCACCGTTGGAGACGAGCGCGAAGGAGCCGTCCGGGCGGTTCTCAGGGCGTAGCACCACCGTCGCCGAGCCGTCTGGCAGCGGGAAGACGACCTTGACGAACCTGCCTCCGTGGTCCGGTAGCTCGCAGGTCGTGTAAAAACCCGCGTAGATCACCGCTCCTGTGGCGGCCGAGCGCCTGAGCCAGCCGGTGAAAGGGATTGCTCTGGTGGCCGGGTCCGACAGCCGGATCAGCTCGCTCGACATCCCTGCATCGGCCTCGGATGGCGAGATGGGCAGGTTCAACTGCTGGATGTTGCGGCTGACCAGGTAGATCAGGGTTTTCGGCGGATACCTGAACACCCTGCTCGACGTGCGGCCGCACGTCGAGCCCGTGGCGGGCCGTCCGCTCGTAGAAGTCACGGATCTCGGGCCTGACCAAAAGAGGATCGAAGGCACCGCCGGCAAGCGCGTCGAACTCCGGCAGGAGTCCGGCGTCGGGGTCGTCCGTGACGATCTCCAATCCGGCTTCTTGCGCGTACTCTTCATAGAACCCCGCGCCGATGCGCTCTTTGCTGATCGGCCCGGCGAGCCAGGGCGTATCTTCCACCCGGACTTGCTGGCCCGTGGTCAACATCCAACGCTGGATGGCCCACTCCAGCGCGTCTCTGGGCAAGATCTCCACGATGTTCAGGTGCGCGAGCCTTGTTGTATCGCTCATGCTACGCCTCTGGACAGTTCTTCGTCTTCACGCGCATAATCCTCGACGGGCCAGATGCGCACCGTCTCGCCCGCGCCGTGCGCCTCTCCCGCCACCGCGTACCAGACCACGCTGCGCCAGACCATGCCCCACATCAGCCCCGCCGATGAAAGACGGGGCTCTTCGCCCATCCATGCTCATCCCGCTTCTCCGGATTCCTCTGCGGACGAGACCGTAGCGTTCATGCCGACGTTCTCCAGCGCGCCCGCGAGCCGGGAGAGGACGCGGGACATCGGCGGGAGCCGGAGCGCGGGCCGCAGATACCGGAGCGTCTCGCGGGCGGAGCCTACGAGATCACGGGTGGCCCGCGCCTCTGGTGTCCTGTCGTGGAACCAGTAGAGCAGGATGGCAAGGTGCAGGGCGTAGAGGACGTTTCCCAGCTCTCTTGACTGCCTGTCTCCGGGGGCGTCGCTCGCGCCTCGGACAACCTCCTCGAAGACGCCGCCCATCTTCTCCCGCACGCCGGCGGTGCCCTCGCCGAGCGCGGAGAGCCGGGAGTTGGGGTCGAGGGTCCTGGCGAGGAGGGCGGCGAGGGGCCCGCGATGGGGGGAAACCTGGTCCAACTTCGCCAGCATCGCCCGCTCGAACCGCTCCGCGACCGTCCCCCCGCCGAGCCCATCCCGCGCCCACTCCTCGGACTCCTCCGCCAGCCGCATGTACAGCGCCAGAGCGAACTCCTCCTTGGACGCGAAGTATCGGTACGCGAGCCCCAGGCTCGCCTCCGCCTCCCGCGCCACATCCCGCATCGTCGTCGCCTCGTATCCTCGCTCCGCGAACAGCGCCAGCGCCGCCTCCAGGATGCGCTCCCTCGTGCGCCTGGCCTTCGGTGTCAGCTTCCGCCCCGGACCAGCCGATGATCCCTCCATCTCAGCCCCCTATAAAAATGAACTTGTTCATTTATGAATGGTAGGATGATGGCGCGGGGATGTCAAGCGTGGAGGCGGGTTCTCCGGGTGAGGGGTTCGATGCTCTCGTGATCTGGGAGCCGTATTTTTCCGACTCCTGAAACGAATTGCGGGCGGACCCTTCGACCCGGATGCGGTATCTTGGTGGGTTCTCGCTGGGGGAGGGGCTGGGCTTGGGTGACCTAGGCTTCGCGTTCCTGGGTGCGGCGGGCTTCGAGCAGCTTGCCGGAGAGGTAGAGGCTAAGGCCGAAGTAGTAGATGAGGTAGGCGAGGGAGAAGCCTAGGAGCGGGGAATCCGGGGGACCGGGCTCCCGCATCTGGAACAGGATGGCGGCGTTGCACGCGAGCCAGAGGGTGGTGAGGGTGAGCGAGAGGCCGCGGAAGGCGGCGGTGCGGGTGGGGTAGACGTAGCGGATGGGGACGAAGACCAGCAGCGAGCAGACGACGAGCACGGCGGCGGCTGTGCCGGGACTCAGGCCGAAGACGATCACGTAGAAGGCCACGACGTTGAAGTAGCTCGGGAAGCCCAGGAAGAAGTGGTCGTCGGTCTTGGCGTCCACCCGGCAGAACTGGTAGCTGGAGGCCAGAAGCGGCAGCGCGGCCACCACCACGCCCCAATCGCCGTCCGGCAGGTAGCCCCCGCTCCACAGGAGGACCATCGGGGCGAGCACGTAGGTCATGTAGTCCACGATGTTGTCCAGCATCGCCCCGTCGAAGAACGGCAGCGCCTCGCTGACCCGCAGGCGGCGGGCGAGGAGGCCGTCAGTGCTATCTATGAGGAGTGTGATCAGCATCAGCCACAGCGCTTCGACAGCCTCGCCCCGGAATGCGGCGAACAGGATCAGGAGCGCCAGCACGGCCCCGCTCGCCGTGTACAGGTGAACGAACACGGCCCTCAGCCTGAACCAGGGCGGGTTGATACCCTTCGAGTTCTCTTCTTCTATGCTGACGGGATCTTCGGTCAAGACTTTTGCTCCGTCTCCTGCGGCCTGCCACAAGTACCCATGATAGCAGCGCCCGACGATAAAGGCTCCCGTTCGGCGCTGGTTCGATGCTTATCCGGTCGCTCCCCGCCTCAATCCGGGCGGCGGGAGTAAACCGGCAGGAGGAAGGTCGCCGCATAGTCCACGCCAGGGGCTTCGGCCTCTATCTCCAGCTCCCAGTACGTGGGGGGGCGCTCGCCGAGCTTCGTCGTGGGCCTGTTATCCGGCAGGGCGAAAGAGAGGTTCACGTCCAGGGAGCGTCCGACGGTATCCGGGTTACCGGTAAAAGTATGCGTGTCGGAGTAGAGTTCGTAGGGGATCACGGTCGTGGAGGAGTCCGAGTCTTCGAAATCGAACTTCTCGTAGCGTTCCTCCACACATCGCAACGTCGCCTTCAACTCCCGGAGGCCGGACATCCGATCCGTCGGCACGAAGGAGACTTCCAGAGGCTCGCCGAGGAAGAACGGGAACCTGGCGTACCGGATGGCGCCAACGCCGTGCCGGACGTACTGGAGGAACGACTTCACGAAGCGATAGAAGACGTACACGACCAGCAGGTCGAATAGGACCGTGACGAGCCCGAACGCCACCATGCCAAACCACGCCAGATCACCCGACACGAAGACCAGCCAGTTGAACGGCAGCATGAACATGGCGAAGAACAGCGCCCGGTAGCCCCACAGTGTGAGCCGCCTCACGGTGTCGTCACGGATACCCGCTTCGTCCCACCGATGATCCCAGCGCCACGGTTCCTCAGGATGCCTCGCGCGCTCCCGGCGGAGCACGGACATCCGGCGCAACCCGGCGACGCCGTGCGTCACGAGCGCCAGGCCGCCTACGACGAAGGTGCTGCAGGCGACGAGCGTCAGGTAGAGGGTCGTCGCGTTCACGGAGCTATCCGCAAGGACGAGGATGGATGTCCCGACGCCGGCGGCCACGAGGAGCAGGCCGAAGCCGACCGAAGGCCAGCCGTGAACGGTGGTGCCGCTCACGGTCTCGTGGTCGCTCAATCTCTGCCCGCGCGCCTGTTGCGTGGTGTCCACCAGGGAGTCTCCTCGTCGTTATTCGGGGCTCTGCGAACCTTTTATGCCCGTTTTCTAGCTCTTGATTCTAGCGAACGAACGCGGTTGATGGCGGAGGCCACTTCCTGCGCCCGCGGCAGGCTCAACTCACCGGGATGTCCCGCGAAGCCACCCAGAGATTCGAGTCCTTCTCTCTCGATGTTGGAGAGCGCCGACGCCGCTATCTCCACGACCTCGCGGCTTTCTCTCCCGGCGGCGAACGCCCCGACGATTCGGGCGATGGACTCCGTCTGTCCGGCCTCGGCGAGTTGCTCCAGGTACGAAAGCTCTACCCGCTTCCGGCCCAGCTCGACCGTGTGGAGCCCCCGGCCCCGCGCGGTCTCGCGCTTGCCGCGCCGCAGGTCTATGGAGGAAGGATCTATGCGGCGGGCTCCGGGAGGATGCATCTCTCTGCCTTCCGTGAGCGGGGCGCGGGGCGGGAACTTCTCCCTCACCATTCGGGCGTCGCCGGTGGCGTCGCGGGGTTCGTAGTTTTCCAGCAGGATCACACGGTCCGCCACGTCCAGGTAGTCCCCAACCCCGCCGACGACCACAATTGTGGAGACGCCCATCGAACGGTGCAGCGGCCGGACGAGCTCTATAAATGGGGAGATGGGCTCTTTACGGACCAGTTCCCGCATCCGCTCGTCCCGGATCATGAAGTTCGTCGCGCTCGTGTCCTCGTCCACCAGGAGCAGCGATGCTCCGATCTCAAGCGCCTCGGCGATGTTGGCGGCCTGCGAGGTCGAGCCGGAAGCGTTCGGGGTAGAGAAGTTCTCTGTATCCTTGCCGCCGGGCAACTTCCCGATCATGGCGGAGATGTCCACACCAGCCACGCTCCGGCCATCCTCAGCCCGGACCTTGACCGCATCTTCTCGTGTGACGACGAGCTCGCGGCCGTCACCCGGTACGTGATCGTAGACGCCCCACGATAGGGCTTCGAGGAGCGTGCTCTTGCCGTGAAAGCCGCCGCCAGCGATGAGCGTGACCCCCTCCGGGATGCCCATGCCCCTGACCTCGCCCCGGTTGGGTAGCTTCACGCTCACGCGGAACTCCTCCGGGCTGCTGAACGGCACGGCTCCGTCTCGCAGAGGGCGGTCGCTCGTCCCACTCTCGCGGGGCAGGATCGCACCGTCCGCCACGAAAGCGACGAGCCCCAGGTCCGCGAGCCGGTCACGTAGATGCTCCGCGTCCTCGACCGTCTCGACGTGCCGCCGGGCTCCGTCTGAATCCACTCCGCTTGGAGTGAGGGCAGAGTGCAAGATCTCGGGCAGCTCGTCCAGCAGCATCTCGCGGGCGGCGCGGGCGTCGACCGACCGACCCCACGCCGGAAGCCCGACGGCCATGCGGGCCTCGACGTACCCGTCCGTCACGACCATCGAGGAGCGGGGGAGAACGATCTGTGAAGGGCGCTGTATCTGGACCTGTCCGCTCTTGCCCGAGCCACGATTGCCACGGACGGTTTCCCGAATAGCGCGCTCCACGCCGCGCGTCAGGAAGTCCTCGAAGGCGACTCGGCGCACGGGGTTCTCGAATAGCGCGGGGACGAAGCGGTTGTCCTTCGTGCGGACGCGGATCAGGGACGGCGGCGCGAACGGGTCTCGCTGCACTTTGTCTATAAAGAGATCGAAATCCTCGAAGCCGTAGGAGCCACGGAGGTCTTTGTAGGCTCCGTAGCCCTTTCGGTCTATGCGTTCTAGCGTGGACTCGAGGCGTTGCAAGCCGGCAATGCTCCTATCCCGGAGGGTCGTTTGCTTTTTACCGCTGCTTGTCGAGAGAGGCCGGGACCATCCCGCTCAGGAGCGTGGTGGCCGCGAAGAGCCGCCACTGCTCTGGGTCGTCCGGCTGCAGGCCTCGCGCCCGCTGGCTCAGGAGAAGTTGCGTGGCGAGCAGCTTGTTGTGCGGGATTCCGTCCATGATCTCCTCGATGTCATCCCACGTCGTTCGCATCAACCCGACGACGCGCTCCGCGAGGTCAGCCACCGTGGGACCAGGAAGCTCGTCGGAGGTAGTTACGAACTCCGTAATTCGGCGCTCCGCTTCCTCGGGGTCGAAATCTTCGCCGTCCTCCGGTTGTTCGCCGACCATCCGCTCGTACTCTTCGATGTCCAGGAGGACGGCCACACGCTCGCCCTCCTCATCCACGACGTATCTGATACCCATCAGCCCACCTCCTTGAGCCGGTAGAGCGGCTTGTCCGGTCGGCCTTCGTCCCTCTCGACCACTATCGTTCCTTCGGCTTCGAGGTCGTCGAGGACGCGACGGATCCCGCGCTTGTCGTCGCCTAAAATGCGGCCCCAGTCGGACGTGGAGTAGCGTACGCCCGCCGGGATGGTGGTGAGGACCTTGAGGATCTTCTGACGGATCTCTTCCACCGGGCGGTCCTCAGTCGAGGCCGAGCTTCGCCCGGGCGTCGTGCAGAGTCGTGTCGGCCACCTCGCGGGCTTTGGCGGCCCCGCGGTCCAGGAGCGCGTCCAGTTCCGCCGGATCGTCGAGCAGCGCGAGCGCCCGCTCCCTGATGGGGGCGAGTCCCTCGACCACGACCTCCGCCAGGTCCTTCTTCAGGTCGCCGTAGCCCCGGCCCTCGTACTCCGCTTCGATCTCCGCGACCTTCCTCCCGGTCATGGCGGCGTAGATGCCGAGGAGGTTGGCGATGGCGGGCTTGTCCGGGGAGGCTTTCACCTCGGAGCGGGAGTCGGTTTTGGCGCGCCGGATCTTGCGTCGCACCACGTCTGGGTCGTCAAGCAGCGCGATGTAGCTGGCCGGTGTGGGCGAGCTCTTGCTCATCTTGGTGGTCGGCTCGTCTAGCGCCATCACGCGCGCCCCGGCTTCCGGTACGAAGATGTCCGGCACCACGAACGTCTCCCCGTAGAGCCCGTTGAAGCGCCGCGCGAGCGTCCGCATGAGCTCCAGGTGCTGCCGCTGGTCCTCTCCGACAGGAACGAGGTGGGCGTTGTACAGGAGCACGTCGGCCGCCTGGAGCACGGGGTAATCGTAGAGTCCGACGCTCGCCGAATCGGTCCCGCCCTTGCTCGCCTTGTCCTTGAACTGCGTCATGCGCGACAGCTCGCCGACCTTCGCCACGCAGTTCAGGAGCCACGCAAGCTCCGCGTGTCCCGAGACCCGGCTCTGGCGGAAGACCACGGACTTCTCCGGATCTATGCCGCAAGCCAGGTAGATCGCCGCGAGCTCCCGGATCTTGACCCGCAGCACCTTCGGGTCCTGGGGCACCGTGAGCGCGTGCAGATCCACGATGCAGTAATAGTTCTCGTAGTCGTCCTGGAGCGCCACCCAGTTCTTGAGCGCCCCGAGGTAGTTGCCGAGGTGCAGGTTGCCGCTCGGCATGATCCCACTGAAAATCCGTCGCTTCTCATTCTGCATGCCGCTATTTTAGCGGACGCAGGACGGATGGCTAACCCCCATAACCTGGTCGCAATGTCCGCGACTTACAGGCCGACCAGGTCTGATGTGAAAAGGAAGTCCCGTCCGGGGCTCCTTGCTCGATGGCGATGGAGGTAAGCGAGCCGGCGAGCGCGGAAGCCGCGGCGGCGAAGACCGGGCCCAACGGACCGGAGTAATGCGGCTACGGGTCATCCCCTTTCGCGCATCTTTATCCAGCGCCACAACATGTAGTGAGCTAGTGGAGCCTTTGAGGCGCCGCGGAGATGTTCTCGGAAGTCTCTGGAGGGCTTTCTAGCCGGATTCCCGGGTGCGAACTCCGGAAAACGCGCCTTCCAGGCACTTTGGTGAATAGAGGCATAAGGAAGGGCCGAAGTCTTGTAAGACTCGACCCCTCCAACCCTCTCCACCTTCGGCGGCGGGGTTAGTTTCTATCCGAAGAAATCAGGATTCAGACCTTCGAAGAAGTTCTGAGGAATGGACTCGAAGAATGCCTCCCCGGAGGCTAGGCCGCGAAACACCCTCTCGCAGTCGGGTGCGACCACATCTTTGCTGTCGACAGCCACCCGGTCGAAGCCGGCACCGCAAGTGAGTACGTCCGTGGCCGCAGGCTTGTTGGTGGCGTCCATCAGGTCGTTGCCGTCTCCAGCGACGAGCTTGTCTTTCGAAGCTTCGCGGAATGGGCCGTCGACCAGAAAGTCGTTGCCTTCCTCGCCTACCAGGTTGTCGGAGCCTTTGCCGCCGATAACTGCATCGTTGCCAGAGCCGCCCACCAGATTCTTGTCGCCTCCGGAGGGGCGGCGTTCATTACCGCCGAGAAGTACATCTTTGCCCGGACCGCCTAGCAGATTGTCGTCGCCGGCTAGAGCTAAGAGTATGTCGTTGCCTCCCTTGCCGATGAGGTTGTCGGCTCCGTTGGTTCCCCTCAGAGTGTCGGGGCCATCGGTGCCGATCCTGGTGACCGCCAGTGCCACCCCGCCAGCCACGACCAGCGTCGCGGCCATCATCGTCAACAGAAGGATCGCTCGTCGCATCCTTCGCTCCTTTCCTCAAGGCGGGTGTGACACCGCGCCTTCCTTTGTGACGATGACAGCATACTCTCCGGGTGGGGGCGGCGTATCCCCCAAATGAGCTATCTTTGCTGTTACTTGGGCGGAACTAGCCGAGCACCAGGTGCATAGGTGGCTTGCTACTTCCGTGTTGGACCGGGCAATGCGGACTTCCGAGAAGACCCCAGCGGTTGAAAAACTCCCTCAGTCCCCGCTTTCACCCCGG
>JACCTS010000330.1 GCA_013812245.1 Rubrobacter sp. | reverse complement strand
TTCATGTAGATGGCCAGAGAAATGCCGCCGTACATCACGACCGCGAAACGGACCTCTTGGGTGAGCGCCATCTCCGGCTGATTTGCCTGCGCCATGGTCTTGTCCTCCCGTCCCCTGGATCGCCGGCATAGCCGGTTGAAGGACAGACTAGCCACTTTTCACGCATTCGGCAACCCGCGATGGAAGGATGGCCGACCTCCCGGTGCGGGCCGTGCTCCGCACCAGGCTCCGCACCCTCCCCTGATCCGAAACCTACAACCTTCCAGACAACACCGTCGCGGCCTGTATGACGGGGCTCAGGACGGGGCCGTAGGGAGGGGCGTAGGCAAGGTCTATGTTCACCAGATCCGGGCACGAGAGCCGGCCCCAGATGGCGGTGGCGCACACGTCAACGAGTTTGTCCGCGCCGTCGCCAGCGACTTCGGCGCCGAGGAGGCGGCCGGTTTCGGAGTCGCAGATCAGCTTGATGAAAACCCTCCCCGCGACCGGATAGTAGCCTGCCTTGCTCGTGGTCTCTATGCCGGCGCTCGTGACCTCGAAGCCCGCCCTTTCTGCTTCTTGTTCGGAGAGTCCGGCCTTGCCGACCCCCAGATCAAAGACCTTGAAGATGCCGGAGCCGAGCACGCCGGGGAACTCCAGCGCGGCCTCGGGTCCGAGGGCGGCGTTCGTGCCAGCGACCCGGCCCATCTGGTTGGCGGTGTCTCCTAGCGGGACCCAGGCTGACTGACCGCTCGCCAGGTTCACCGTCTCCACGCAGTCCCCTGCTGCCCACACGTCCGGCAGGCTCGTCTTCATCCGCCGGTCCACCCGGATGGCGCCCGTCGCCCCGATCTCCGCCCCGGCCTCTTTGGCAAGCTCCACGCTGGGCTTCACCCCAACGCCGACCACGACGAGGTCCGCCTCCAGTTCCCTATCTCCGAACCGTAAGCCGCGGACGCGCCCATCTCCCGTAAACTCCTCGACCTTCGCGCCCGTGTGAACCCTGACACCTTTCTCTTCCAGATGCCGCTCCACCCTCTCGGCGACCTCGGGGCCGTAGGCGACCGCGACCCTCTCCGCAGCTTCGATCAGGGAGACATCCATGCCGAGGTGGTGCAGGTTCTCCGCCACCTCCAGCCCGATATACCCGGCGCCAACCATCACCGCCTTCTTCGGAGAATGCTTCTGAACGTACTCCAGAATCCTGTCCGCGTCCGTGAGGAAGCGCAGCCGAAAGACGCCGTCGAGGTCGGCGCCGGTGATGGGGGGGAGGATGGCCCGCGCTCCTGTGGCGATCACCAGCCGATCGTAATGGTCATCGAACCGCTCGCCGGTCGCAAGGTTCACGATGGAGAGCCTCTTGTTCTCCGCGTCTATCCTCTCGACCCGGTGACGAACGAGCACTTCGATGTTTTTGCCGGCGAAGTCCTCGGGGGTGCGGGCCACCAGGCTATCGCGTGCGGACACTGTGCCGGAGAGGAAATAGGGCAGGCCACATTCGCTTATAGAAGGCTCCGGCTCCTCCTGGTACACCGTGATCTCCGCCTGCGGATCAACCCTGCGCGCCCGCGACGCCGCCTTCGTCCCCGCCGCCACCCCGCCTACCATCACCAGTCGCATAACCTCGTGAGCCCCCTCCCGTTCGGATTCTTTTGCCAGTGTACCGGCACACCGCAGGATCGATAGCCTCCTTCGGCGCGCCGGACACAAAAGAGCCTCCGGGATACGTCCCGGAGGCCTGTGTTGGATCTATTGAGCTTTGCTTACGAGGTGGCGGCCTGGAAACGCCTCTCGGCCTCATCCCAGTTCACAACCTCCCACCATGCTCCTATGTACTCTGGACGCCTGTTCTGGTACTTCAGGTAGTAGGCGTGCTCCCACACATCCAATCCTATTACCGGAGTCTTCCCCTCCATCAATGGAGAGTCCTGGTTGGCCGTCTTCTCTATCGTGAGAGAACCATCCGATGAAGCGATGAGCCAAACCCATCCACTGCCGAACACGCTCCCAGGAGCACCGACCTTGCCCCACTCCTCCTTGAACGAATCAAACGAGCCAAACGAGGAGTCTATGGCCTGTGCGAGATCACCTGTTGGCTCTCCTCCACCCTGACCACTAGGACCCATGATCCGCCAGAACATGGAGTGGTTTGCATGACCACCGCCGTTGTTACGGACGGCGGTGCGGATATCTTCAGGGACAGAGTCGATGTTTGCGAGGAGTTCCTCTACGTTGCCTGGGTCTGAGTCAGGGTAGTTCTCCAGAGCGGCGTTGAGGTTGGTAATGTAGGTATTGTGGTGTTTTTCGTGGTGGAGGTGCATGGTCTGTTCGTCGATGGTGGGTTCGAGGGCGTCGTAGCC
>JACCTS010000329.1 GCA_013812245.1 Rubrobacter sp. | reverse complement strand
TTCATGTAGATGGCCAGAGAAATGCCGCCGTACATCACGACCGCGAAACGGACCTCTTGGGTGAGCGCCATCTCCGGCTGATTTGCCTGCGCCATGGTCTTGTCCTCCCGTCCCCTGGATCGCCGGCTATGCCGGTTGAAGGACAGACTAGCCACTTTTCACGCATTCGGCAACCCGCGATGGAAGGATGGCCGCCCTCCCGGCGCGGGCCGTGCTCCGCACCAGGCTCCGCACCCACTCCTGATCCGAAACCTACAGCCTTCCAGACAACACCGTGGCGGCCTGTATGACGGGGCTCAAAGCCGGGCCGTAGGGTGGGGCGTAGGCGAGGTCTATGTTCACCAGATCCGGGCACGAGAGCCGGCCCCAGATGGCGGTGGCGCACACGTCAACCAGTTTGTCCGCGCCGTCGCCAGCGGCTTCGGCGCCGAGGAGGCGGCCGGTTTCGGAGTCGCAGATCAGCTTGATGAAAACCCTCCCGGCGCCCGGATAGTAGCCTGCCTTGCTCGCGGTCTCTATGCCGGCGCTCGTTACTTCGAAGCCCGCCATTTCTGCTTCTCGTTCGGATAATCCGGCCTTGCCGACCCCCAGATCAAAGACCTTGAAGACGCCGGAGCCGAGCACGCCGGGGAACTCAAGCGCGGTCTCGGCGCCGGAGCCGAGGGCGGCGTTCGTGCCAGCGACCCGTCCCATCTGGTTGGCCGTGTCGCCTAAGGGTACCCAGGTCGGCTCCCCGCTCGCCAGGTTCACCGTCTCCACGCAGTCCCCGGCGGCCCACACGTCGGTCAGGCTCGTCTGCATGCGCCTGTCCACCCGGATGGCGCCCGTCTTCCCGATCTCCGCCCCGGCCTCCCGCGCAAGCTCCACGGAAGGCTTCACCCCGACGCCGACCACGACGAGATCCGCTTCTAGTCCCCGATCTCCGAACCGCACGCCCCGCACCCGCCCATCGCCGGTAAACTCTTCGACCTTCGCGCCGGTGTGGACCGCGACGCCCTTCTCTCTGAGGTGCGCCTCTACCTTCTTGGCGACCTCGGAGCCGTAGGCGAGGGCGACCCGGTCGGCGGCTTCGACCAGGGATACCTCCATGCCGAGCCGGTGCAGGTTCTCCGCTACCTCCAGCCCGATGTAGCCGCCCCCGATCACCACCGCTTTCTTCGGGGAGTA
Organism: Rubrobacter sp.; assembly: GCA_013812245.1. Classification (GTDB taxonomy): domain Bacteria; phylum Actinomycetota; class Rubrobacteria; order Rubrobacterales; family Rubrobacteraceae; genus JACDGB01. The sequence continues at coordinate 2,044 of JACCTS010000329.1, read as the reverse complement.
CTCCCGTACGTGCTCCAGAATTCCGTCCGCGTCTGTCAGGAAGCGCAGCCGGAAGACGCCGTCGAGGTCCGCGCCGGGGATGGGGGGGAGGATGGCCCGCGCACCGGTGGCGATGACGAGCCTGTCGTAGCGATCTTCGAACCGCTCGCCGGTCGCGAGGTTCCGGACGGAGAGCCGCCTGTTCTCTGGGTCTAGCTCCTCGACCCGGTGGCGGACGAGCACCTCGATGTCCTTCCCGGCGAAGTCCTCCGGGGTGCGGGCGATGAGGTTCTCGCGTTCTGCCACCGTGCCGGAGAGGAAGTATGGTAGGCCGCACTCGCTGATGGAGGGCTCAGGTTCCTCCTGGTAGACCGTGATCTCCGCCTCCGGGTCCACCCGGCGCGCTCTCGACGCCGCCTTGGTCCCCGCCGCCACCCCGCCTACCACGACCAGTCGCATAACCGCGTGAGCCCCTCCCATCCAGGTTTCTTCATCCTAGTGTACCGGCACACCACCGGATCGGTGGCCCTCCTCCGGCGTGCCCGGACAAAAAGAGCCTCCGGGATACATCCCGGAGGCCCCGCGTCGGAACTATCTGGCTTCTACTAGGACCTGGCGGCCTGGAAACGCCTCTCGGCCTCCTCCCAGTTCACCACATCCCACCACGCCCCTATGTACTCGGGCCTGCGGTTCTGGTACTTCAGGTAGTAGGCGTGCTCCCACACGTCCAGCCCTATCACCGGCGTCTTCCCCTCCATCAAAGGACTATCCTGGTTCGGGGTCTTCTCGATGGACAAGGAACCATCTGGGGAGGCGATCAGCCACACCCACCCCGAGCCGAAGACGCTGCCAGGGGCTCCGACCTTGCCCCACTCCTCCTTGAAAGACTCAAACGAGCCAAACGAGGAGTCTATGGCGGAAGCAAGCTCACCGGTGGGCTCTCCCCCTCCCTGCCCCGATGGCCCCATGATCTGCCAGAACATGGAGTGGTTTGCGTGTCCCCCTCCGTTGTTCCTCACCGCGGTGCGGATATCTTCGGGGAGGGAGTCTATGTTCGCCAACAACTCCTCGACGCTGCCAGGGTCTGAGTCTGGGTGCTTCTCCAGGGCGGAGTTGAGGTTTGTGACGTAGGTATTGTGGTGTTTTTCGTGGTGGAGGTGCATGGTTTGTTCGTCGATGGTAGGTTCGAGGGCGTCGTAGCCGTATGGCAGGTCTGGCAGTTCGTATGCCACGTTATCTCCTTTTGATTTGAGTCTCTTCTCTCGCTAGCGCTTGTCGGGTTTGATCTCGCTGACGCTTACATGGCTTCTCCTTTGGATTCCAGATACCGCTCGACTACAGGATCAGGTGCAGGTCTCCGAATTCGTGCCAGAGGTATCTCTCCTTGAGCGCTTCAGCATAGGCTATCTCCAGAAGGTCCCGCCCTGCCAGCGTCTCGAGCATGGCGAGGTGCGAGGAGCGCGGTTCGTGCAGGCCCGTCAGCATTCCGTCCACCGCCCGGACGCCTCGCTCCGGCGTGATGTAAACGCCCGTCCAGCCTTCGCCGGGATGCACGATGCCGTCCTCGCCGGTCACGGTCTCAAGCGCCCGGATCACCGTCGTCCCGACCGCGACGACCCGTTTGCCGGAGGCGTGGGCCATGTTCACCAGACGCGCCGTCTCAGGTGGGACGCGGTAGAACTCCTCGTATGGCGGTTCGTCCTCTTCCAGGCTCGCGACACCGGTGTGCAGTAGCAATGGCGCTACATGAACACCGTTGGCGACGAGGCTGGTTATCAGCTCCGGCGTGAATGCTCTTCCGGCGGAGGGCATCTCGGCGCTGCCCGTCTCGGTGGCGTAGACCGTCTGGTAGTAGCTCGACGGCCAGCCTTCTTTTACGTAACCGTAGCGGATCGGGGAGCCGTACAGGGAGAGGTACTCGTCCAGTGGCATTGGTAGTGAGAGGGTCGAGATCCAGAGCCTTACCCGATCTCTGTGCACCACGCCATAGGGGGCGTGAAGCGTGAGCATTCCGCCATCAGACAGAGACAACGTCTCACCGGCACTTGCGTGGAAGAAGGGCTCG
>JACCTS010000035.1 GCA_013812245.1 Rubrobacter sp. | reverse complement strand
GTCAGCGCCGCGTGCTCGGCGAGGTCGCGTGTGATCCTGGCCCGCAGCCCTTCTCCTTCCACGTTCCCGGCCGGGTTCCTCCCGTAGCGCCGCCGCAGGAGGTCGCACGAGATGGCGAGGTACGCGCTTCGCATCGAGAGTTCCACCGGAACGGTCATCTCCCTCGGAAACACACGGTACGCGAGATCCTCCCTGAGACCAAGGGCGGATGCCTCCATCCCCCGCGCTCGCCGCATCGCCAGCCGGCGCTCCCACCGTTCGCGCAGGCTCCTCATGCCCTCCGTGTCCGGGGCTACGTTCAGCGGGCCGGTCTCGAACGGGTCCTCGGGCATAAACCCGAACGACGCCTCGAAGATGCGGCCCGTCCTGTTCGCCCCTTGGAATCGCAGGTACTCGTACTCGCTTCTCAGCAGGATGAGCTGCGCGTCATAGTACGCGCTCAGCCCGTCCCGCGCAGGCCGCGCCGGGTCCAGACCTTCTTCCGCCAGCGCCCGTTCCACGGCCCCGCGCCGGCGCGCTCTCCGCATCCGCTCCCACAAGATCAGAACGCTGCCCGCGAGGAATCCCGCCGCAATCGGAACGGCCGCCGCCGTCAGCGCGGTCCCCGGTGAGGCCGGCGTCCCGGCCCATCCCGTCCCGAGGAAGAACCCCGAGGCCAGCACCAGCGCGCCGGAAGTCAGGAGGACCGTGAAGCCCAGCATCACTGCCCGGTTCCGTTCTCCCTCTGCTGCGGCGTACAGGCCGCCCAGCTCGTGCCACAGCGCGAGTACACGGTCTCCTCTGCCTTCCGGTGTCTCGGTGGTCTGCACGTGCTAGATTTTACTCCTCATGACCGCACCACATCCCCGGGCACTTGCCTCCACCCTGACTAACGTGCTCAACCCTTTCTTCATCTTCACCGCGCTGTTCGCGCTCGCGGCCTTCGCGAGGAGCCCCGCGCCCGAAGCCCTGCTCTACCTGGGCCTGGAACTCCTCGCGGCGGCATTCGTCGTGGTGTACGTGTTCCTCATGCGGCGGCGGAGACGGGTGGGAGACTTCTGGATCTCCGCCCGCGCCGAACGCCTCGTACCGGCCATCTTCCTGCTCTCTGCCTTCGTCGGGCTGCTCGCGGCCCTGTGGCTGCTCGACGCTCCCGGTGTTCTCGTACTGACGACGCTCTCTATGGGCCTGGCAGCGGCAACTGTCGCCGCCGTCACGCTCGTGTGGAAGACCAGCGCCCACACCGCCGTCGCCGGGCACGCTGCGGTGGCGGGGCTACTCGTTCTCGGTCCCGTCGGGCTCATCTTCGTCCTCGCGCTCCCGCTCGTCCTGTACGCCAGGGTCGGCCCCTGGGCGCACACGCTGCCACAGGCGCTCGCTGGTGTCGGGGTAGGAGCAGCCTTCGCTGCGGTGTTTCTCGTCTAGCGGATCTTCGCTTCCGGGCCGCTGTACTCGGGGTGGCGAACTCTGTACCCGAGCAGTCTACCGATGAGCGCGAGCAGGATCACCGGCGCGAACAACGCTTTCCGCACCGGCACCGGTAGTCGGGGTGAATAGGCCCAACTCCCGATCTCGCGGGTCAGCACCGCGAGCTGCAACGGGTTCCTGGGGATTGATCCGATAGTCTTCCCATCCCGCATGAGGCCGAGTACGGTTTCGAGCATGACCTCCACGTCCAACCCCGGACGGATCCCGACCCGGAAACAAACCTCCTCATGTTCGCTTGGGTTCCACCATTCGTGAGGGATTCTCGGCGGGCCAACCGCGTATTGGCCCGACCTGAGGATCAACCACCGCCCTCCCACGCGGACGCCGAGCGTCCCCGAGACGATCTCGAACCGCTCTTCCTGAAAGGTATGGATGTGCTCGGGAACGTGCGCTCGTGGTGGTGCGAAGTACTGGAATCGCAGCGACCCGTCTTCGATATCCCGGCTCGACTCGAGTATATGGAACCTGTGTCCGAAGAAGCGGAACTCGTGCCCGATAAGCGGGTTCTCGATCACTGCACTCGGCTTAAACATAATATTCCTCCTTCCCCAGGGTCCCAGCCTAATCATTATGGGGTCGAGCGCTGGCGCCACGTATCGCCCAAAACTCGCATTCTGTAACGTATTCAGCGAACTGCCAAGAGTCCTTCTCTCGGCAGTTCTAGTGAGCAGGGGTTGGCGCTCTGCGATCACCTCAGTGCACTGAGTGCGCCGACGCGGCTTCTCCGAGCGGCGCGTCCTTTTTGGTCAGGGAAGGTTCTCCCGCACGGCGGATCAGGACGATGCTCGTCGCCACAATCCACAGCGTGGTGTAAAGCACGTACGGGAGAAAGCCAAAGGATGTCGCGAACGCCACCCCGACCAAGAGTGCAGGAGAGAGCACCGCGGCACTCCAGCCAAGCCAGCGGGGAAGGGCGCCGGTACGGAGTACGACAACGGCGGTGGCCGCCAGCAAGACTGCGTCTATAGCCCACGTCAGGACAAACGAGACACCGTTCATATCGAGGAGTGCCGCCGCGAGCTGGGGATCCATCCCCTCCTGCGCCCTGTAGAGGGCCGCGATCGCGGCTGGAAACGAGGCAATTTTGACGCCGACCGACACGAGCCCGGCCCCAAAAGCGATGGCCGAGAACGGTCCATGTTCTCCTTCTGCGCGCCGCAGGACGCTCCACAAACTTCCGAGGAAGAAGACGAAGGCGAGGATGCCAAGCAACTCGATGTAGAGCGCCGCCCAGGACAGGGCCGTCGGAGGGTGAGTTC
>JACCTS010000266.1 GCA_013812245.1 Rubrobacter sp. | reverse complement strand
GACCTGATCGTTGCCAAGGCCGTGGCAGGCGGAGGGGCGAACGACGCCGACCTGGCGGACGCCATCGAGTGGGCCACGAACAATGGAGCCGAGGTGGTAAACCTTTCGCTCGGCGCTCCCGGCAGCTCGGACGTGCTGAGAGACGCCGTGAACTACGCGTGGAACAACGGCGTGGTCGTGGTGGCCGCCGCCGGCAACGCGGACACTAGCGTCAAGGACTATCCGGCGGCGTACCCGAACGTCATCGCCGTGGTCGCCACCAACAAGTACGACCGCCGGGCTTCGTACTCCAACTTCGGTGACTGGGTTGACGTGGCCGCGCCCGGTACGGGCATCGTTTCGACATGCCCGCCAAACCTCCCGTACCCAGACTGCTCACCAAATGGGTACAAAACCCTCAGCGGCACCAGCATGTCATCGCCGCACGTGGCGGGGCTGGCCGGGCTGCTTGCCGCCCAGGGGCGGACTGCCTCGGGAATACGCTCCCGCATACAGAGTACCGCCACGGACCTCGGTCCCGACGGCAAGGACAACTATTACGGCCACGGACGCATCAACGCCTACAGGGCTGTCGGCGGATAGCCGCCCGCAGCGACTCCTCGCAGGAGCGGAGAATGTATCGAAAGGTGTAGTGACCGGCCGCTCGTGGCGAAGTAAGCTGGACGCCATCCGCGCTGCAGGGGAACCGCGGAGATAACAAGGCGTCCGGGTTACTGCGCGAACACTTGACGGGCCATCACGCGGACGCCTTTTCTTCTACGCGCTGCCGATCAGGACGCCCGAGGCGAAGACCAGCGCGCCGCCCAGTATCACCTGCATCGCCGATACGAGGAAGCTCATATTGAAGTAGCGGTAGCGGATCGAGGAGATCGCCAGCAGTTCCACCCCTACGACGCCGAAGGCGACGTACAACGCCACGCTCACGTCCGGCAGCAGGAAAGGCAACGTGTGCAGGATGCCGCCGACGAACGTCGCCGCACCGGTGATCACGCCCCGCATGAACGGATGCCCGCGCCCGGTCATGGAGCCATCGTCGGAGAGACCTTCGGAGAAGCCCATGCTGATCGCCGCCCCGACTGCGGCCGCCAGCCCCACCAGGAACGTAACCCGCGTGTCGTGCGTCGCAAAGGCCACCGCGAACAGCGGCGCCAGCGTCGAGACCGATCCGTCCATAAGGCCGATCAAACCCGGCTGCACTACCTTCAACACGAAGTCCTTGCTGTGCCCCGATGCCGTCATCTCCCGGCCCCCGAACCCCAGCCGCTCCATCAGAGCCGACATCGCCCAGCGCCTCCCGCGTATCCGAACGTCCTCGAAAAAACCATGCCCCAATTCTAACGACCATCAGCCAGAAATCAAGAACGATTCTTGGTATCGTAATTGGGAATCATTCGCGTTTGCGGTGAGGCCGGTTCGCAGGACGCGGAGGTTACTCTGGGAGAAGGACTCGGAGGTTGGGGAAACCGGCGCGGTAGAGGCGGCGGTCGAAGGTCAACAGGGCCGAGGCGTGCAACAGAGCGTGCGCGCCGACGATGAAATCGGCGAGGATTCTTCGAGGACCGCGGTTGTCCGGTTGCGCCCTCCGGCGTTCGGCGTAGCCTCCGTATGCACGGGCGGCCTCGCGCCAGACGTCCTCTCCCATAGCCCAGTCCACCCTTACCCCGGCGCGCTCCAGAAAGGTGTCCAGGGCCTCGGCGTCACCCCCCGGCGCGGCGGCCAACTCCGCGTAGACGGGGGGAGAGACGACCAGCGCCCCGGCGGCGTCGGCACTTCTCAGGGCCCGGCGCGCGATCCCCGCTTCCTCTGCGGTCCCTCGCAAGAGCGCCGCGAACACGTTGGTGTCCACCGCCGTCGTCAAACGTCGTGTCCCCGAAGCTCGCGCAGCCAGGCGTTTATCTCCTCGATGGTCTCGCCATCCCCTTCCCGCCAGGCGCCCTCGTATTCGGCGAAGACATCCGCTTCTTCCCGCAACGGGCGCAGACGCACTCCCCCAGCATCCTCCTCGAAAACCAGCACATCCCCCTTACCCACCCGGAGCGCGCGCCGTATCTCAGCGGGGATCGTGACTTGTCCCTTACTGCTGACCCTCGCCTTCTTCCCCAACTTCATCTCTCCTTACTGTTGTTAACTATGTAAGGATAGCATGGGGTGGCGTGGGACCGGACGTCCAATCATGTGGCGTGCTCGATCCCGGCGATGGGCCGGCGAGTCAGAGGTTCCGGTATGCCTCCCTGCGGTGCGCCACCCTTACCACCAGGATCAGCAAGACATCCTCCCTGACTTCGTAAATGATCCGATAGTCTCCGCTCCTGATTCTCAGAAAGGGAGTTCCCTGCACGGGGCGGGCTCCGCGTGGCCGGGGTACTTCTCCGAGCGCCTCCGCCGCCCACACCACGCGACACCGGCTCTCGCCGCGCTAGTCCGGCTGCTTCACGCTCCGCCGCGAGATGCTGATGAGCGCGCGCAGGGCGTCGTTTACCGCCTGTGAATCGCGGAAAGCCTCGGCTACATCCGGTGAGAGGACCACGACGTTGCTGCCCTCCGCGTAAAGCCCGGCATACTTGCCCCTAACGCCTCCACCGAACTCATACTCGTCCAGCATGCCCTCTTTCTTGTCCCTTTCATCTTCCTTCATAGTCTTTCCTTTCTCTTCGTGTTGCCTTGCGAGCGCTGACGATGCGAATAATGCCTCTCCGATCGACATGGACAATAACCAGAAGTTCATAACCCACCGACTCGCCCATCGTGACAAAGCGTTCTTCTTCGCAGGAGTGCAGAGGATCGTCAATGGTCAACGAGAGTGGGTCTCCGAATACAGTGGCGGCTTCCTCGAAGGAGACGCCATGCTTCTCGACATTCTGCCTCGCTTTGCCTTCATCCCACTCGAACCGCAGGCTCATGCGGCGTGAGTATACAACCGCATCCAGAAATTCTCGAAAAATTCCTCGCCCCAGGTGTCTAGCTTCGGGGAAGTAGGGCTATACGATTTTAGTTGGCTTCAACGGGAAGCCCAAGTACAAGGAGAGCAATATGCTCAATTGGTTCAGTAGGCGACTCAAGGAAGCACAGGAGAAGGACGGTCAGGCGGGCTTCACCCTGATCGAGCTTCTCGTCGTCGTGATCATTATCGGCATCCTCGCCGCCATCGCCATCCCGACGTTCCTGGCTCAGCGCGAGCGCGCCTGGGAAGCCGCCGCCCAGAGCGACCTGAGGAACGCCGCAGCAGCCGCCACCTCGTGTTCGACCGCCAACAGCGGCAGCTACACCAACTGCGCCACGGTCGCCCAGCTCACCAGCTACGGCTTCAACAATACTGACGACGTGGGCTACAGTAACTCGACCGCCTCCAACAC
>JACCTS010000236.1 GCA_013812245.1 Rubrobacter sp. | reverse complement strand
ACCGTGCCCGGAGAGAGCGCCACTTTCGCCGACATGGAGGCGCGCCTGCCGGAGCTTGCGGACCTCGGCTTCGACGTACTGTACCTTATCCCGATCCACCCGATAGGCACCACGAACCGCAAGGGCAGGAACAACGCGCTCGTCGCCGCCCCGGAAGACCCCGGCAGCCCGTACGGCATCGGGAGCGCCGAGGGCGGGCACAAGACCGTCCACCCTGACCTGGGGACGCTCGAGGAGTTCAAGGGTTTCGTGCAAGTGACGCGGGAGCAGGGGATGGAGGTGGCGCTGGACTTCGCCATCCAGGCTTCGCCGGACCACCCGTACATAGAGGAGCATCCCGAGTGGTTCCGGTTCCGGCCTGACGGAAGCATCAAGTACGCCGAGAACCCGCCGAAGAAGTACCAGGACATCGTGAACGTGGACTGGGAGTCGGAGGACCGAGAGGGGCTGTGGCGCGAGTGGCGCGACGTGCTGCTTTTCTGGGTCGAGCAGGGGGTGAAGATCTTCCGTGTGGACAACCCGCACACCAAGCCGTTCGCGTTCTGGGAGTGGGTGATCCGGGAGGTGCAGAAGGATCACCCGGAGGTGATCTTCCTCTCCGAAGCCTTCACCCGCCCGAAGGTGATGAAGAATCTCGCCAAGCTGGGCTTCACCCAGAGCTACACGTACTTCACGTGGCGCAATCACAAGCAGGAGATCATCGAGTACCTCACGGAGCTTACGAAGGACTGGCCGAAGGAGTATATGCGTCCGAACTTCTTCGCCAACACCCACGACATCCTGCCGCACGTCCTCCAGTTTGGCGGGCGTCCAGCTTTCATCATGCGGCTGGTCCTGGCGGCCACGCTCTCCCCGACCTACGGCATATACAACGGCTACGAGCTTTGCGAGAACACCCCGCGCGGCGAGCGGGGCACGACAGTCTATTACCAGGACTCCGAAGTCTACGAGTACAAGGTCTGGGACTGGGACCGGCCAGGCAACATCAAGGACTACGTGAAGCGTATAAACGAGATCCGTCGCCAAAACGTCGCCCTGCAAGAGCTGATCAACCTGGAGTTTTACGAGGCGTGGGACGACGACATCCTCTTCTACGGCAAGCGGACTGGGGAGAACGCCGTGTTCGTCGCGGCCAACCTGGATCCGCATGGGGCTCACGACACCCACGTGCGGTTCCCTCTGTGGGACCTCGGCATAGCGGAGGACGAGCCATACGTCGTTGAGAAGCTTCTCTCGGGGCGCCGGATGCAGGCGACGGGGAGCCTTTTCTGGGTGCGGCTCGCGCCGGAGGAGAACCCGGCGGAGATCTTCCGCCTCAGCAGGCCCGATACCCGGGCGGACGCGGGGTGACGGAGGCTCCGAAGGGGACGGAATCGCAGGGTACGGGGGGAGCGTCCGTGGAGGACTCCCTCTGGTACAAGGACGCCATCATCTACCACCTGCACGTCAAGGCGTTCTTCGACTTCGACAACAACGGCATAGGCGACTTCCGGGGCCTCACAGAGAGGCTGGAGTACATCAAAGACCTCGGCGCCACGGCGGTCTGGGTGATGCCCTTCTACCCCTCGCCCCAGCGTGACGACGGCTACGACATCTCCGAGTACAAGGGCGTCCACCCCGACTACGGCACCAGGCGCGACGCCCGGCGGTTCATCAAGCGGGCACACGAGCTGGGGCTGAAAGTCATAACCGAGCTGGTCATCAACCATACCTCCGACCAGCACCCCTGGTTCCAGCGGGCGAGGAAAGCCCCGAAAGGCTCCGCGAGGCGCAACTTCTACGTGTGGAGCGATAACTACAAGAAGTACGAGGACACCCGCATCATCTTCACGGACACCGAGTCCTCCAACTGGACCTGGGACGAGGAAGCCAGACAGTACTTCTGGCACCGCTTCTTCTCCCACCAGCCAGACCTCAACCTGGATAACCCGCAGGTCTTCAAGGCCATCATGGGCGTGATGCGCTTCTGGCTCGACGCGGGCGTGGATGGCCTCCGCCTCGATGCCATCCCATACCTCATAGAGCGCGAGGGCACGGACAACGAGAACCTTCCCGAGACCCACGATGTCCTCAAGAGGATGCGCTCCGAGATGGACGAGAACTACGGGGACCGCCTCTTTCTGGCCGAGGCCAACCAGTGGCCCGAGGACGTGCTGCCGTACTTCGGGGAGGGGGACGAGTGCCACATGGCGTTCCACTTCCCGCTCATGCCCCGCATCTACATGGCTGTGGCCCAGGAGGACCGGCATCCTCTGGTGGAGATCATGGCGCAGACCCCCGAGGTCCCGGACAACTGCCAGTGGGCGATCTTCTTGAGGAATCACGACGAGCTCACCCTGGAGATGGTCACCGACCGCGAACGGGACTACATGTACCAGACCTACGCCACGGACCCCCGCATGCGCGTGAACATCGGCATCCGCCGGAGGCTCGCCCCGCTCATGGAGAACGACCGGCCCCGCATAGAGCTGCTGAACAGCCTCCTCTTCTCCATGCCGGGCACGCCCATCGTGTACTACGGCGACGAGCTGGGGATGGGCGACAACGTCTTCCTCGGCGACCGCGACGCGGTGCGCACCCCCATGCAGTGGACGCCCGACCGCAACGCCGGCTTCTCCCGCACCGACCCGGCCCGCCTCTACCTGCCGCCCATCATGGACCCGGTCTACGGTTACGAGTCGGTGATCGTCGAGGCCCAGAGCCGCAGCCCCGGCTCGTTGCTGAACTGGATGAAGCGCATCATCGCTGTGCGCCGGGCACACAAGGCTTTCGGGCGCGGGACTTTAGAGTTCCTGCATCCCGGCAACCGCAAGGTACTGGCCTACCTGCGCGAGCATGAGGGCGAGTCCATCCTGTGCGTCGCCAACCTCTCGCGCTCGGCCCAGCCGGTGGAGCTGGATCTCTCGCGCTTCCGGGGCCGGGTGCCGGTGGAGATGATGGGTGGTTCGAGCTTCCCGCCGCTGGGGGATCTGCCGTACATGCTCACCCTGCCGGGCCACAGCTTCTACTGGTTCCGCCTGGCGACCGAGGCCGCCGCCCCGAGCTGGCACGAGGAGAGCCCGCCCGTCTCCGAGCTGCCGGTCATCGTGCTGCCCGCCGGCCGCGAGCCGGCCCGCAACGCCCGCCAGGCCCCCCTGCACCTGCCCTCCCGCCAGGTCTCCCTGCTGGAGAAGGAGGCGCTGCCGAACTTCCTCGGCGTCCGGCGCTGGTTCGGGGCGAAGGGGGCGAAGATAGACCGCGTCGAGGTCGCCGCGCGCGCCGAACTGGGCCGGCAGTCGGCCCTGACGCTGGTGCGCGTGCAGGCCGGCAACGGGTCCCCGGGAGCCTCGGACACACAGACGTACTTCCTGCCGCTCTCGGCGGCCTGGGAGGACGACGGGGAGGACGGTATCTCCGGCCTGAGCCCCTACGCCGTCGCCAAGCTCCGGCGGCGTTCGCGGGTGGGCGTGCTCTTCGACGCCATGGCCGACGAGGGGTTTTGCCGGAGCCTGCTCGCGGCGATGGGCGAGGAGCGGGAGGCAGCGATGGGGGAGGGCACGGTCCGGTTCACCAGGACCGGCTCCTTCGAGGCTTTGCTCGGGGACGAGGAAGTGGAGGAGATCGGGGTCAGGCGCGCCGGGGTCGAGCAGAGCAACACGTCGGTGATCCTGGGCGAGCGGATGGTCCTGAAGGCGTACCGGCGTCTCCACGAAGGCACGAACCCGGAGCTGGAGATCGGCCGCCATCTCACAGAAGAGGCTGGCTTCGGCAACACCCCGCCGCTCGGCGGAGCCGTGGAGTACCTCGGGCCTGACGGGACGCCCGTTACCCTCGCCGTGCTTCAGGGTTTCGTCCCGAACCAGGGCGACGGCTGGTCTTACACCCTGGACTTCCTCGACCGCTATCTCCAGGACCGCCTCGTGACCACCTGGCGGCTGGAAGAGGACGACGAGGAGGCCGAGGGCGAGTTCGAGGCGCGGGAGTCGTTCTTCGCCAGCCTCATGCACACCCTGGGTCTCCGAACCGGCGAGATGCACGAGGCCTTCGCCGTCCCCACCGGCGACCTGGCCTTCGCCTCCGAGCCTGCGACCCCGGAGGAGGTAAGGGCCTGGATCGAGACCGTCCTCGATGACGCGCGGCTTACCCTCACCGTCCTCCAGAAGCGCCGCGACAGCCTGCCCGAAGAGCTGCGTCCTGACGCCGACCGCCTGCTGAAGATGGAGGCCGAGATCTTCGACCGCCTCGAGGCCGCCTCCGGCGAGGGGCTTGAGACGATCAAAAGCCGGCTGCACGGCGACTACCACCTCGGGCAGGTCCTCGTGGCTGGCAACGACTTCCAGATCATAGACTTCGAGGGCGAGCCGGCCCGCCCGCTCGCCGAGCGGCGGGAGAAGCACTCCCCCTTGCGCGACGTGGCCGGGATGCTCCGCTCGTTCGACTACGCGGCCCGCTCGGTGACCCGGAACCTCAGCATCGAGCGGGCGGATCAGCTCGACACGCTGGAGCCGCTCGTCCGGGAGTGGGAGCGGCGCGCGCGGGAGGCTTTCCTGAGCGGCTACGCAGAGGGCACCCGCAACTACTCGCCGCCCCGGGACGAGGACCACATGCGCTCCCTCCTCGAGCTGTTCACGCTGGAGAAGGCCCTCTACGAGATCCGCTACGAGCTGGACAACCGCCCCGACTGGGTAGGTATCCCGGTGAGGGGCATACTGGACCTCCTGGAGGAGCCGGAAGGAGAAGACGAGTGACGATCCGCGACGAGGCCCTGCGCGCGATAGCGGCTGGAGACCACCCCGACCCGTTCTCCGTACTCGGGATGCACGAGGAGGGCGCGGATCTCGTGGTGCGGGCCTTCCTGCCGGATGCCCGCTCGGTCGAGGTCATCTCCGCCTCAGGCGACTCCCTGGGTGAGTTGGAACCCATGCACCCGGAGGGCCTCTTCGCCGGCCCTGTCTCCATCCCCGAGCGTGTCCCTTACCGTCTTCGGGTGATGTGGGGCGACGAGATGGTGGAGCTTGAAGACCCGTACCGCTTCCCTTCCCTGATGGGCGAGATGGACCTCCACCTCTTCGGGGAGGGCAACCACCACCGCCTCTACGAGAAGCTCGGCGCGCACATATCCGAGGTGGATGGCATCCGGGGGACCGCCTTCGCCGTGTGGGCGCCGAACGCGCGGCGGGTCTCCGTCGTGGGCGACTTCAATGGCTGGGACGGCCGCCGGCACGCGATGCGCAAGCATCCTGGCGGGGTGTGGGAGATCTTCGTCCCAGGCGTCGGCGACGGCGCGGTGTACAAGTTCGAGATCCGAGGCTACGAGGGAAATATCCTCCCCCTGAAAGCCGACCCGTTCGGCCTCAGGGCCGAGAAGCTCCCCGGCACCGCCTCCGTCGTCCATGACCCCACGCGCTACGAGTGGAACGATGCGGAATGGATGGAACGCCGCGTCGAGAAAAACGCCCTCGACGCTCCGATAGCGATCTACGAGGTCCACCTCGGCTCGTGGCGCCGCAACGAGGACGACTCGTACTACACGTACCGCCAGCTCACCGAAGAGCTCGTGCCCTACGTCGCGGAGATGGGCTACACCCACGTGGAGTTCCTGCCGCCCACAGAGTACCCGTTCGACGGATCGTGGGGCTACCAGCCGCTCGGCCTCTTCGCCCCGACGAGTCGCTTCGGGACCCCCGACGATTTCAAGGCGCTCATCGACGCCTTCCACCAGGCTGGCATAGCGGTGGTAATAGACTGGGTCCCGGCCCACTTCCCGGAGGACGCGCACGGCCTCGGCCTCTTCGACGGGACGCATCTCTACGAGCACGCCGACCCCCGCCAGGGCCGTCACCCTGACTGGGGCACGCTCGTCTTCAACTACGGTCGCCCCGAGGTCCGCAACTACCTGACCGCGAACGCCCTGTTCTGGTGCCGGGAGTACCACGTGGACGGGTTGCGGGTGGACGCGGTCGCCTCGATGCTCTACCTGGACTACTCGCGCGAGGAGGGGCAGTGGGTCGCCAACGAGCGCGGCGGCAACGAGAACCTGGAGGCCATAGCCTTCCTGCAACGGACCAACGAGCTCGTCTACGAGCACGCCCCAGGCGCCACTACCATCGCCGAGGAGTCCACCGCCTGGCCGATGGTCAGCCGTCCGACGTACATGGGGGGCCTCGGCTTCGGCTTCAAGTGGAACATGGGTTGGATGCACGACTCTCTCCAGTACATGCAAGAAGGCCCCATCCACCGCGTCTACCACCACGACCGGCTCACCTTCTCGCTCGTCTATGCTTTCAACGAGAACTTCGTGCTTCCCCTCTCCCACGACGAGGTCGTCCACGGCAAGGGCTCCCTCATCGACAAGATGCCAGGCGACGAATGGCAAAAGTTCGCCAACCTCCGCGCCTACTACGGCTTCACCTACGCCCATCCGGGCAAGAGCCTGCTCTTCATGGGCGGCGAGCTGGCCCAGAGCCGCGAGTGGAACCACGATGCCCAGCTCGAATGGAGCCTGCTGGACAACCAAAACAACGCCGGTGTGCAGCATCTCATCCGCGACCTCAACGCCCTCTACAAAGCGACGCCTGCCCTCTATGAGGTGGACTCCGAGCCGGAGGGGTTCGAGTGGATCGTGGGCGGGGACCGCGAGAATAGCGTGGTATCCTTTCTGCGCCGGGCGAAGAACCCGGAGGACTTCGTTGTCGTGGCGTGCAACTTCACCCCGGCCGTCCGCGAAGACTACCGTATCGGGGTTCCCACCGGGGGCCGCTACGAAGAGATCCTTAACACCGACCACACCCGATACGGTGGCAGCGGCGTCGGCGACGCAGGCGTCGAGGCGCAAGAAACTCCGGTCCATGAGAAGTCGCACTCCCTCGCGCTCACGCTGCCGCCGCTCGCGACGATTGTTTTGAAGCCCTCAGCTATCAGCGGTCAGCAGTCAGCCTGAAAACGAATAGCTGACAAGCTCTAAAAGAGAGGACCATCCCCGCTTTGAGCAGCACCAAAAACAGGACCGTCGTGTGGCCGGGGGAGCCTTATCCTCTAGGCGCGACGTGGGACGGGGAGGGCGTGAACTTCGCGCTGTTCTCGGAGAACGCGGAGGGGGTGGAGCTGTGCCTCTTCGACGCTTCGGGGGAGGAGACGGAGCGCATCCCGATACCGGAGCATACGGACCAGATCTGGCACTGCTACCTCCCCGAAGGCCGCCCCGGCCTGCTCTACGGCTACCGGGTCCACGGCCCATACGACCCCGAGAACGGCCATCGCTTCAACCCGAACAAGCTCCTCCTCGACCCCTATGCGAAGGCCACCGTCGGCTCCCTGGACTGGTCGGCGGACAACTTCGGCTATAAGTTCTCCGAGGACGAGGACTTCTCCATGAGCGACACGGATAACGCCGCCGGCATGCCGAAGTGCCGGGTCGTTGACACCGCCTTCACCTGGGGCGACGACCGGCCGCCGGGGATCCCGTGGCGCGACACCATCATCTACGAGACCCACGTCAAGGGATTTACCAAACAGCACCCCAACGTGCCCGAGGACATCCGCGG
>JACCTS010000027.1 GCA_013812245.1 Rubrobacter sp. | reverse complement strand
TGCGCTGTTTATATTTGCCCCAGGTGGGGTCGTAGCAGTTCTTGAACTCGGAACGGGTGCCTGTGTGGTAGACGTTGTCCCCCAGGGTGAAGACGGTGCCCCGGATGTTTCCGAGGAGATTCGCCGTAGCCTTGTCGCGGTCTCCGCCGCAGTAGGCGATGTCCCCAGCCCCACCATCGTGACGTAACGCGCGTACCCGGAGGCCGGCTCCGGGGAGAGCGCGATCAGGGCTCCCGCCGCCAACCCGCAGGCCAAGAGGACGCATACGGCGTAGTACGGCAGCTTCCGTGCTCGAACGTTCTCGGCCATTTCTGTACCCCAATACAGGACGGTTCATGTCCCTTCGGATGTTCGAGAGGGCCGCAGTATACGCAGCGATGCGTCACCGCGCAATGGCCGGCCGCCGGGTCCTCCGCGGGCGGCTAGCTCCCGGGGCCGAGGATGAGATCCGCCGGTTGCGGGGCGCTCTGCTCGACGCGGCGGATGGCGCTCTTGCCCTCTTCGTCTTCTTCGAGCATCCAGACTTCATCCACCAGTGCAGATTCCTGCACCTCGGCGACGTGGGAGATGATGAATATCTGTCCGAACGACCGCTTGAGGCGTTCCAGCGCGAGGAGCACGTTGTTACGGCGTCCCGCGTCCAGGCTGCCGAAGACCTCGTCGAGAACCAGGAAGCCCAGGGTTCCGCCGCCGCTCGCGGCGATGATCTTGGATAGGGCGACCCGCGCCGAGAGGCTCGCCACATCGGCCTCGCCGCCCGAGAAGCGGTCTATGACGTAAGAGTCCTCGAAGCGGTCGAGCAGCCTGACGCCGTAGTTGTCGTCGAACTCCATCCGCTCGTAGCGCCCATCCGTGAGATCGCGCACCAGCGCCGACGCCTCGGCCTCCAGCATGGGCCGCGCCCTGGCGGTCAGGTTCCTGAAGAACGAGGTGAAGAGGCTGTCCATCTCGTCCATCCTGGCAGCCTCCGAGGCACGAGCGTTGGCAAGTTTCCGGTCCGACTCCAGCCTCGCCAGCTCGGTGTTAGTCCGATCCACGCGATGTTCGGCGCTCTGCCACTCGCCCCCGAGGTGCTCGCGGGCGTCCCGCAGCTTCGCCACCCGCTCTTCGATGGCGGCGAACCTTTCAGCGGCGGCCTCGTACGCGGCCTCGTCGAAGCCAAGTTCTTCGAGTTTCTCCCTGGCGTCTTTCTCGTTCGCGGCGGCTTCTTCCCCGGTGCGGCGCGCCTCTTCCAAAGCCTTCTCGATCCCGGACCGCATTTCGATGCGGCGCTCCAGCTCGGTTGACCTGCCCCGCGCCTCGTCCAGCCGCGCCTTCTCCCGCTTCTCCCCGGCGTGGGCTTCTGCATCGTAGGAAATGTCCGCGAGGTTTTCCAACTCCTCCACCAACTCCGAGGCGCGCTTCGCCTTGTCCGTGTGCTCACGTGCGAGGCTGACGACACCGGGACGGGCGTCCCTGAAGCTCCTCAGGTGTTCGCATCGTTTGCGGACCGCCTCCAGATCCTCCTGCGTGGGGGCGGCGGTGCCTTCGAGGCCGGCCGCGAGTTCCCCGTGGCGGTTCCTGGCTTTCTCCAGGTCTTCGAGCCGACCGGCGGCCCTGTCTACAGCCCGGACGACGGCTTCGCGGGCCTCACGCCAGCGTTCGATCTTCGCTGAGACCTTCTGGAGCGTTTGTTCGGTGTCGTCGGCGGACTTGCGGAACTTCTCGGCGTCCTCGGTCTCGCGAGAAGCGACGCGCCGGAGGGAGGCGGCCTGGCGGCGCAGGGTGTCGGAGATCTCCACCTGCTCCCCGCTCTCGAAGCCCCGGTGGCAGGTGGGGCAGTGGTCCTCCGCCCCGCTGTCTATGGCCTCGCGGGCCCTGTCTATGTTCTTCGCCTCGCGTTCGTTGGCGTTCGCCCGGCCACGGTGGTTGGCGGCCAGCTCCCGCAGCTTCTCCTCCTCCTCGCGCAGCCCCTGCTCCCGCTTCTCCAGATCTTCGCCGCCCGAGATGTCTTCAAGTTCCTCTTTGAGTTTCCGCTCCTCCGCGAGCGACTTCTCGTGACGTTCCGCTGCCTTGTTCACCTCTTTATCGAGTTGCCCAAGTTCTTCGTGGCGGGAAGCTATCTCCCGCAGCCTCTCGTACCCCGCTTCGGCGTTTGCCAGTTCGCCCGATGTCTTCTGCAAGACCTCGCCAGCTTCGGAAAGGAGATCCGGGCCATCGAGATCAAAGAGCGCGGCCCATCCGGGAATTGGCTCCTCTGATTCGTCTCCGTCCAGGTCTTCGAGCGTGTCCCAGACCTCGGACTCGATGGCGGCGACGCGGCTCTGAGCCTGGACCAGTTCGCGCCGGTTCTGCTCCCTGCGTTCCGACCGCCGCTTGTCTTCTTCCAGTTTCTCAAGCTCGCGTTCCAGATCCGGGATGCGTTCGAGATCCGGTCTCAGACGGTCCAGTTCTTCCTCGGCCCGCGTCAACTCTTCGAGATCTTTCTCGGCCTCTTCTGCCCTGTCCCCGGATCGGCGCCTCTCTGCCTCGGCGCGCTGCAACTCGCCCGTGAGCCCGTTGTGCTCGCGGTACGCGGCGTCGAGCGCGGAGCGGACCTCACGGGCTTTCTCGCGCTCGCCCTCGGCCTCATCGTACTCCGTGGAGACCTTCTCCAGCTCTTTCTCCAGCCGCCGAAGTTCGGCCTGCGCCTCTTCGAGCCCGGTATTCAGTTCGTCCAGGTTTGCCTCTTCGAGGCGGCGTTCGATCACCTTTGCTTCGGAGCTAAGGTCATTGCGGTCGGCGCGCAGGTAGCCCTGCGCCGTCTCCACGCCGCTGATGCCTAGCATCCGGCTCACGCGCCGCACCCGGCTGATACCGTCGTCGTGGGCGAAGAAGCGCAGTTCCTTCTGCCTGGCGTAGAAAGTCGCCTCGAAAGCCGTGCGGTCCATCCCGAGCAGGTTCCCCTCGACCCAATTCGCGACATCGGTGGCCCCGGTGACGACGGTCCTGCCTTCCGGGTCGCGTACCTCGGCGGTCGTGGCGTTGCTCCGTAGCTGGCGGCGGACGGTGTACGGGCCGTTGTTCGTGGCGAGCGTCACCTCGACGACCGTCGGGTCTTTGGTGGAGCCTCCGCTCCAGGGGATCATCTCCTTGGTGAACCGTGGGTCGCGGGTCGAACCGAAGAAGGACCACAGGATGGTCTCGAAGAGTGTGCTCTTCCCCGTCCCGTTCGCCCCGACCACCCCGATAGCCCCTTCCGGCGGGAACAACTCGACCGGATCGCGGAGCTGCTTGTAGTTCTCTATGTACAGTCGCTCCAGGTTCACGAAACTTTTCCTCCAGGCCCGTCCGGCTCCTCGCTCGCCGCCCGCAGCAGATAGCCTTTGCCCTTCTCCAGGAACTCGTCGGCGAAGCCCTTCTCCAGCTCGCCGCGCTCCCTCCGCTCCTTCACGAACGCGGCGAACTCCTCCGTGAGCGGCCCGAAGACGGCCGAGGCCGGGTCTTCGCCGTTCTCCAGGCTGGCCCGCTCGTCGGCGTGGATCTCCAGGCTGAAGTTCAGGCAGCGGCGTTGCAGGTCGCGCAGCAACTCCCGGTCGACCCCGCTCGCCACCCCGCGCTTCACGTCGAAGGCCCGCAGGCGCACGACGGCGTCGTCCAGATCCGCGTCCTCGGTACGTTCGCGAATCATCTCCGTCAGCCCCGCGGCGTCCAACTCGCGGGCCTTTATCTTCGGGAGGTCAACCATCCGCCGCACTTCGATGGGCACGTGCTCGACACTCTTCAAACCTCCGCCGTCGAACTCCACGATGGCGAACCCCGGCTCGGACGCGACCTCCCCGAACCCGAACCGTTCGGTGGCCCCGGCGTAGTAGGCGTTCGGCTTGTGTTCGTGGAACTCGTGGTAGTGGCCGAGGGCGACATAGTCGAAGCCGCCGGAGATCATATTCGCCTGAAGGTTCGCCTCGCCCATCTCATGCTGCTTCGCCTCCAGCCCAGGCACCATCCCGTGCGTCACCAGGATGTTCACGTCCGCGTCCCTCGCCGGGGTCACAGCCCCCGTCCCGAAGACGGCCCCGTGCGGCACGAGCGTCACGCCGACGCCAACATCACCGGCCTCGATCAACTCGTAATCAAGCTCGAACCCGTGCGCGGAGACGGCGTTCACCAAGTTCGCGTACTCCAGTGCGGCCGTCGTCGTGCGCAGGCGCGGCGTCTCGTGGTTGCCGGCCGCGACCAGGTAGGGGATGCCGGCGCGCGCCGTGATGTGGGCCGTCTGCTTCAGGAACCCGATGATCACGTGCGTAGCAGGACGAACGGAGTCGAACGCGTCGCCGGAGTGGATCACCAGGTCAACGTCCCGCTCCAGGATGGCGTCAACGGCCCGCCCGTAAGCCTCCTGAACGTCAACCTCCCGCTGGTTGCGCCCCGACTCTGGGCACAGCCTCGCGTACCGGGTGTATCCCAGGTGCGTATCCGAGATGTGGACTATACGAACTATCTCGATCCTCCTTCCAAGCTAACGCTATTCTAGCCGCATCACTCTCCAATTCACGAATAGAAAATGGCTGAGCTGGGACGAACTTGTGTCTATAGTGTTCTCGCCGCTTCCGCAGCTACGTGTGCAGCGAGAGTTGTGACGAAGGTTCTGAGGTCGGTCATCTCTGATAGTTCAGAGTATGTTCCGGTTTCTACGGAGGTGCGTGGTGACAGGAGCACGGAGCAAGAAGTGTAGAGTTGTTCCTGTACGAGCTTCCGGCAGAGGATATCGTATCGGTCAGCGTATGACGCGCCGTTAAACTCTTCCAACACGGGAAATGGGGAGATCTGTCGCGGACTGGAGACCGGGAGCCGGTGCAATCCTCTACCAGTATTAGCCAGCCCACGAACGGACGTGGTATGGGTCCGAAGGCTTCTTCGCGGTAGGCTTTCCACAGGTCAATACCGGTTCCAATGGCTTCTTCGGCGCGATTGTTGAAGTTGTTTCCGAACGACGGACCTACCTGGCTCTTGAGTTCAATGGCTGCTACGAGCCTCTCTTCGTTGATAACGAGTATGTCCCACAATTTCGTCGGACGGAAGAACCCAGGGAGTGTGAGCGCCCTGCGTTGCAAGTGTATCTCTGCTCCTTCGAGGCCGTTGAGTTGGACGAGGTCTTTGATCAGGGCCAGGAATCCGTCCATGTTCTTACCCCCGGTAACTCCGGCGCGCTCGCCCTGATCTGTCTTGCCACTCTCTATCTGCTTCCACCGGGCCGCCTCGCGGTTTCCCCAGAATGCCTTTACGGCTTCCACAACTTTGCCCTGGTAGTTGGCGAGGTCCAGGCTCACGTGCCTTCTTCCATCGCGGTCCTCTCTTCGAGTGTGAGCCGGTACAGAGCCGTCACAACATCGTTGCACGCATCGACATTACCGGAGCCGGACGCTTCGATCAGATCTCGGCGAACGGTTTCGGCTACATCTTTCCAACGAGGAAGACGTATGCGGCGCAGGTACTGGGCCTGGAACCGCAGGTAGCCGCCGCGCATCCTGGTGGAGTAGATCGATACGAACAACTTTGCGATGCCCGAGCGGAGCACGGCTCGTAAGGCTTTGAGATCCCATTCTTCGGACGTTATGAAGTACAGGTTGTGGTGAGGGTACAGACGGCCGTCCTCGTAGACGATGTGGGCGTCGCCTTTGATATCCGGTATGAGGAGCTTCGGCTTGCCCGTGAGGTCCGGTTGGATGCGGTCTATAGTCCTGTACCAGCCCTTCGGGTTTCTCTTCGCGCAGTTGCGGTTCCGAATCGTCTCGGCATGCCGTTCCAGATAGCGCGCGAGCATCGGGTAGTCTGTGAGATCCACGAGCGAGCCGTCAGCGTGGAACGGGTTGATCACTCCTAGACTCCGCCATTCCACAGTTCCGCTTCGGATGTCCCTGGTGGTCACCAGCGGCAGCTTGCGATCCGGCTCGACTTCCAAGTCTTCGAAAGACCCGATGAATACTTTGTCAGCCCCTGTTGCGACCCCGATGCCGACCCTGCAACCGGCTTCTTCGAGGCTCGGGAACTCCGATTCGAGCCGCCGGGCGACGGCCAACCGGTTGAGCGACTGGAGAACCCAGGGTTCGCTACCGCTCGCGACGTTTGATGTCTCCGTCACGCCGCTCCCTTCGGGTATTGTGTCGGCCAGCAGAGCCTTCGCCAGCTTCTGGAGCGTTTCACCATTGACTTGCGGCCTATGGGCGATCCTGGTGGGTCCTGGCTTCTCGCGCCGGATCATGGTGATGGCCGGATACGCGATGACCTCGGAGTTGAAAGCAGCCGTGTCCACCATGTCCACGTAAGACGCAAGATGGTAGTGTTCCGCCACCATCGCCCGCAACGGCCCGCCGTACCTGTTCTTCATCCAGCGGTCTGAGCAGATGAACCCCAGCGTGCCTCCCGGCTCCAGGTACGCGAGGCACCGCTCGAAGAATGGTATGTACAGGTCTGCTCGGTCATAGATAGTGCCGAACCGTGCGCGATACTCCGCCATGAGATCCACTGGGATGGTCTCGTGGCGCACGTAGGGTGGGTTTCCGACGGCGTACGTGAAAGCCCATGGCAACTCCGTGAGGAGGAAGTCGCCCTCCAAGATCCAGGCTGACAGGAGGCTGTTTGCATTCGCTTCGGAGATTCCGCGCGTCCGCAGTAGCTCGAAGAGCTTGATGCGCGCCTTTTCGATGCTGTCGCGATGCACCTCTACTGCCCTGATTGCCTTCGAGAGATCTCCTACTACGCCGGAAAGGTCTGGTTCATGGATCGCATAAGACGCCAGGAGTCTCTCTACGATAGGCAGCAGGAAATCTCCGTCTCCGAACGACGGTTCAAGTAACTTGAAACGGTGCAAAGGCTGTTCCACAGTGTAGCCGGAGAGATCCAGCAAGAACTCGACCACCTCACGCCGGGTAAACACCGCGCCCCTCTTGCCGGCAGCGCTCCTTGCGAAGCTCCCTACGGCATCCGAGAAGTCGAAAATCGGTAAGGTCTCTTGTCGCGTCATGGACGGAGCAGTTCGGCTAACTCATTTTCATTCAGACCTCGCGCACATGCTGCCTTTGAGATCTTTCGCATAACCTGTTCCAGAGAACTCGAAGTATTTGTGACCTGGCTCAGCCATAGGCTGAGAAGTAGGTCTATTTTCTCGCGCTCCTCAGCGGAAGCCGCCTTGTAAGCCTTCGCGGCCTCGGAACCAACTCGTATGGTGATCTCTCGCGTACCCATAATCCTCTTCTTAAGACAATCTACGATTCGGGGGCAATTCGTCTAGCATAAGAGAGTGTTGCGAGTAGATCTTCACGCTCCAGGTCTTCGTAGTCCGCGAGGATCTCATCAATTGTCATCCCGGCGCACATCAACTCAAGCAGCATCTCTACCGGATACCGGAGCCCCTGAACGACCGGCTTACCGTGACAGATCTGTGGATCGACGGTGATGCGTTTGAGCAAATCATCCATGAATGTAGTCTACGGCGCGAGTGAGGACGGATCAACGAAGAAAGATATGTGTTGCGAGGAGATGCTCTGTCGAAAAACGTCAATAAGAGCTTGCGCCAATAGGCTGGCAGCGTTTCGCACTTGGGCCAGCCAATGACGATCAAACAGCTTTTCCATTTCCGGTTGACACATTTACTGCTCGCCTATTGGCGCGGCCTCTAAGAAGGCTCTGCTAAAAACCTGCGCTCGATGTCTGCTGCGAAAGCCAGGCTAGTGAGGATGTCTTCTTCCTCTAGGTAGGGAAAGTCCGACAGGATCTCCTCGTGCGACATACCGGACGCCAGATAACCAAGAATGTCATAGACGGTGATTCGCATTCCTCGGATGCACGGCTTCCCGCCCCGCATGTCAGGATCTATGGTTATGCGCTCTCGATAGTCCACGTTAGAAGTCTACGGCGCAAGGTAGACCGATTCAAGAAACAAACGGTCTCTCCGTCAGGCCCCGCGCACGCGCCGCTGCAGAGATATCTCGCGCATTACCTGCTCCAGAGAATCCGAAGGGCCTGTGACCTGGCTCAAACGCAGGCTGAGAAGTAGGTCTATCTTCTCTCGTTCCTCCACCGAAGCCGCCGCGTAAGCCTTCGCAGTCTCGGAATCGACCCGAATGGTGATCTCTCGCGTATCCATAATCCTCTTCTTAAGAGGCCGCGCCAATAGGCGAGCAGTAAATGTGCCAACCGAAAACGGAAAGGCTGTTTGATCGTCATTGGCCGGCTCAAGTGCTAAACGTTGCCAGCCTATTGGCGCAAGCTCTA
>JACCTS010000210.1 GCA_013812245.1 Rubrobacter sp. | reverse complement strand
ATTGTGGTGTTTTTCGTGGTGGAGGTGCATGGTCTGTTCGTCGATGGTAGGTTCGAGGGCCGTGTAGTCGTATGGCAAGGATGGTAGCTCGTATGCCATTTTGTCTCCTCTCCTGGTTTTCTACTTCGCGTCACTCTTTACCCAGAAGCGCCGTTTTTATAACGTCTGGACGGGAGGTGAGCGGGGATGATGGGGACTGTAGAATGGTTGTGTGGAGTCTGCTGCGGACGCTTATAGCAACGAACCCCTGGCCCGGGGAAGCTCCGACGAGTTGCGCCGGTTGCTTGATCGGGCGGTCGCTGCCAGTTCCAACGGCATAGTCATAACGGACCCAAACCTGCCTGACGGCCCGATCATCTACGTCAACCCCGCGTTCGAGAGAACGACTGGATATTCGAGGGACGATGCGATCGGCCGCAACTGCCGTTTTTTGCAGGATCAGGACCGTGACCAGCCTGCCGTTGGAGAACTGCGCGAGTCCGTCAAAGCCGGACAGGAGTGCAGGGTGGTGCTGAGAAACTACAAGAAGGACGGCACGCTCTTCTGGAACGAACTATACGTCTCTCCCGTCTACGACGACGAGGGACGGCTGGCAAACTTCGTGGGCGTGCAGAACGACGTGACCGAGCGCAAACGGGCTGAGGAGGAGCGGGATCTCCTCCTCGCCCGCGAGCAACTCGCGCGGGCCGAGGCCGTCAAATCGCGGCGCAGGCTCTCCATGCTGGCTGCTGCGGGGACCACGCTGGCATCGGCATCGCTCGACTACGCTGCGACGCTGAAGAGGATCTCACGCCTGGCCGTCCCCGAGTTGGCCGACTGGTGTGTGGTTGACCTCGTGGACGAGGAAGGAAGGGTGAGCCAGGCCGCCGCTACCCATGCAGAATCGTCGCAGGAAGTCATGCTGCGCGAACTCTCGAAGTACAGGCGATTCGGAGACGAGGATCCTGGAAGCACGGCCCGCGTGCTGCGAAGCGGGCGTCCGGTCCTGATCCGGGAGGTCTCGGATGACGTTGCAGATGAGTTGAAAGACAGGGAACACCGACGGATCATCAACCAGTTGCATCCCCGCTCCATCATGGCGGTTCCCCTCCTGGCGCGGGGCCGGACGCTCGGCGCGATGACGCTAGTCTCCTCCAACCCGGAGTGGCGTTACGACGAAGAAGACCTCGCGCTGGCTGAGAACCTGGCTTACCGTTGTGCCCTGGCCGTGGACAACGCCCGTCTCTACAGTGAGCGGAACTTCATAGCCCGCACGTTGCAGCGCAGCATTCTCCCCACCCTTCCCGAGACGCGTGGGCTCGAAGTCGGGGCTGAATACCTGCCGATGGGCGAGGAGAACGAGGTCGGCGGGGATTTTTACGACCTGATGGAAGTCCAGAACAGCGGATACCTTGCCGTGATCGGGGACGTTCGCGGCAAGGGACCCGTGGCCGCCGCCGTGACTGCCCTTGCCCGCTACACCATCAGGGCCACGGCCCTCGGCAGCGATTCCCCGGCGGCGGTCCTCACGAGGCTGAACGACGCGATGTTGAGCCAGCTCTCGGACTATCAGTTCTGCACGGTCGCCTGCGTACGGCTGGGTCCCGTGAACGGTGGCCTGGATCTGACGGTTGCCCGCGGCGGACACCCCGCTCCGCTTCTTCTGCGCAACGACGGCTCCGTGGAGGAATTCGGGTGTCCCGGTAAAGCGCTCGGCGTGTTCCCGGATGCCGGCCTCGCCGAGAGTTCCGGGCGCCTCGAATCTGGTGACGCCCTCGTTCTCTATACCGACGGCGTTATCGAGGCCCGTTCCCCGGACGGCGCCCTCTTCGGGACGGAGAGGCTGGTCTCCGTACTTGGCGTTCTCGGCGGCCTCGAAGCCTCGTCCATAGCCAGAAAAATCAGGGACGCCGCCCTGGAATTCCAGGAGGGTACGCAGCACGACGATCTCGCGGTTTTCGTCCTGCGCGTCGCTGAATAGCCTGCGGGTCATGGCGGGATGTGGCGAATATATAAACGAAAGCGAGTTGGCGCGATGCAAAACTTCAATGTCTCGGATGCCAATAGACTGTCTGGTCTGTTCGTTTCCAAGGGTATGCTATCTGAAGAAGCCGGAACGGTTGCGCACGCTCTGCTAGATATACGCGAGAGCATGGAAAGAATCTACGGCGAGCTGCTACCAGCCATCCTCAATGGGCCAGAGGTCGAAAAGAGCATACTGGAAGAGCATCTATGGGAAATACGTGAGGAGTTCCGGCATGTCGATTACCATATACACGATGCCGGTTTTGCCCACGCGCATTTCGACGGCACGATCTAGGCTTTACTTACTAACTATCTCAAAAGGGTTAGACGATGCTGACGCCGATACCAGAGCAGGATGCAGGCCACCTTGATCGACCCCTGGTAATTGGTGGCCTTCTTCTCGTAGCGCACCAGGATCGCCCGGCACTTACTGAGCCATCCCAGCGTTCGTTCCACCACCCACCGCCTCGCCGGGTAGCGCTTCTCTCCCTCCGCGTCCTTCTTCTCTTCGCCGATCTTGCGGATGTGAGGTGTGTAGCCGTGGCGCTCGACCACTTCCCGAGCCGGCCGTTTGTCGTAGCCCTTGTCCAGGCACAAGTGTTGGGGCGCTTGATCGGTGGGCGAGGGGCGCTCGACCACGATGGCGTCGAGGGTGTCCTCCAACAGCTTAAAGTCGGGCACGTTCGCCCCGGCTATAACCACTGCAAGAGGTCCCCCGTTGGCCTCGACCAGGAGGGAGCGCTTTACCCCGTTTTTGCCTCTGTCGGTGGGATTGGGGCCTACGAGGTCCCCCCAAAACGGGCCTTACCCATGGCCCCGTCGGCCGCCTGCCACTCGAAGTCCACCCCGCCGAGCTCCTCGCACTCCTCGATTAGCTTCTCCCAGACGAGATCCAATACGCCAAGCTCGACCCACCTCTGGAAGGTGCGATGCACCGATGAATCGTCGGGGAACTCATCGGGCATCCGGTTCCACTGGCAGCCCGTGCGCATCCGGAAGATGACCGCGTCCAGGGCTTCGCGCTGCTCTATGCGAGGTCGTCCGGTGCTTTTCGGCGGGTCGTGTTCGGAGAAGATGGGCTCGATGAGCTCCCATAACTCGTCTGGCACTCGCCAGATGGTGGGAAGCGGCTTCTGTTGGGTCGAGTTTTCGGACATCGGGGTCCCTCCTTCGATAGGGATCACCGACGATCATAGCCGACCGTGAGAGTTCTGAGATAGTTAGTTAGTCCGCGATAGTGGGACCCGGCCAGGAAGCTCCGTTCGGGAGCACCGAATTTGTATTTTCTCGTCTCGGTGCTAAAGCTTTCGCTTCCTCTGGTCGAGATTACCATTGGAAGATCAATGTGGACAGGCTGGCCACGGTCGCGACTTCGGCCAGCGTCTCCAAGGTAGCGAAGGAAGCCGAGGTGCGTCACCCGAGAGATCCGGTAGCCAGAGCTGTTACCGGACTTAACGAAGATTGTAGCAACGGTTGAGCAGTTTGAGCGTATGAGCCCGTTGTATTCGCCGGCGAACCGTGATTGAGTGCACATAGCACATCATTATCGAGTGTCAGGATAACGAAAAACTGAGGGAAGGGGACAATGCGTTCTCAAAGTTATTGGTCGCATCATAGACTTGCCATCGCCTTGACGATCCCTGTCGTCTTGGCGATAGCGCTTGCACTGGGTCTATACGTTAGCCGCTCGGCAGAAGCACACCACAAGCCAGGGCATGGTCAGGGGAATGGTGGCACTACGCCGACGACGTGCAACAAGGGCGAGTTCCTCGCCGAGTATCGCAATGAGCTGAGGACCTTCAATACGCAGCCCGTCCTCACCCGCTGCGAGACTACCATCAACAACGACTGGGGCTCCGGATCTCCCGGCTCGGGGGCCAACACAGACTCCTTCACCGCCCGGTGGGTCGGCACCTTCGACTTCGAGGCCTCAGACTACGAATTCACGGCGACCGCTGACGACGGCGTACGCTTGTGGGTCGATGGACAGCTCCTGATAGACCAGTGGAAAGATCAGGGCGCCACCACCTACAAGGCCACCAAGACCATGACGGCGGGTGCACACGAGGTCAAGGTCGAGTACTACGAGTACGGCGGCCTGGCGGTGGCCAAGGCTTCGTGGGCGAAAGTCACCTCCTCGCTTTCCCCAAGCGACACCGATCCAGTCCTGGTCGGAGCGGGGGACATAGCTAGGTGCTCTAGCTCTGGTGCAGAGGCCACAGCCAGGCTCCTCGACGGCATCTCCGGCACTGTCTATACCACAGGAGACAACGCCTACGAGTCAGGTACAGCAACCGAGTTTGCCAACTGCTACAACCCGACCTGGGGACGCCACAAGTCGCGCACCAGGCCCAGCGTCGGCAACCACGAGTACGGTACGGCGGGCGCCTCCGGCTACTTCGGCTACTTCGGAGCGGCGGCGGGGGAGCCGTCCAAAGGCTACTACTCCTACAACCTGGGAGAGTGGCACGTCATCTCTCTGAACTCGATGTGCGAGAACGTGGGTGGCTGTGGCTCCACCTCCCCCATGGTCGACTGGCTCAAGCAAGACCTGGCCGCGAACCCCAGAGCCTGCACGGTCGCCTACTTCCACCACCCACTCTTCAGTTCCGGAGAACACGGCAACGATACCAAGATGAGACCGACCTGGGACGCCCTGTATTCTGCCAACGCCGACGTGGTTCTAAACGGCCATGATCACGACTACGAGCGATTCGCCCCACAGAGCCCGAGCGGAGCGGCGGATACGGCAAGAGGCATCAGAGAGTTCGTGGTGGGCACTGGTGGTGGCTCGCACTACGGGATCGTCAACGTACAGCCCAACAGCCAGGTGCGTAATACGGACACCTACGGGGTCTTGAAGCTAGCCTTGCACCCGACCAGCTACGAATGGAAGTTCGTGCCCGAGGCGGGCAAGACCTTCACCGACTCTGGCACCACGAACTGCCACTGAGGGCGAGTACCGTCAGGAGAGCCGATCTATTCACCGCGTTCGGCTCTCTTTTTATCCGGACTTTGCTGAAGGGCGCACCGTCGCGCTTGCACTCGAAGGTAGAACCTATCGTAGCTGTCGGGGCCGCTGCGTCGAGAGGAACGCGCAAGTTACCGGGTCGCGGTTGATCTGACGTGGACGGTGTCGAATCGCGCAAGATAGGGCGTTACGGACGACGAGTTGTGCGTATGGAGGTAGAGGTTGCCGGAGGTCCACGTGATTCCGTGCGCGATCGGGCCGACTCGCAACGCCGGTGAGGATCCCACCTCGCCCTCGTAGAGCCACAGGTTCGTCGCGTCGAGCCGCAACTGGAATTGCCGCAACGTGGTCCCTTGCGTGACCGGCCCGGACCAGATGGTCGTCGGGTTTCCTCCCCCGGAACGGCGCAGCAAGTCAACCCGGCTGTTTGCGACGCGGAGCCGCAGATAGTCCGCCGCGTTGGAGGCATTGCCGGTCGATACCTGTGGCGTCAGGAAGAGTCCGACCGTCTGGCTCGTGGTCGCATCCGTTTGCATCTGCCAGTGGAAGTCGATCCGGTTCGTCGACCAGTCCGGCCGTACGGTGCTGGCCCGCGCCTGGACGTACTGGATGTTGCCGTTCTGCGCTGGGGACAACACCACGTCTTCGCGGAGGCTGTTGTCCCGGATGGAAGCTCCGGCCCCCGTTCCGCCGGCGGAACGGGTCACCACCCAGTCGGCGGGTGGCGATCCGTCCGGTCCCGTGAAGTCATCCGCGAATAGCAGGTCCGGCTCCGTGGTGCCCCCGCACGCGGCGCCATCGCCGGCCACGGTCACGTTGGCCGCGAATTCGCTCGTGTTCCCTGCCGCGTTCGTCGCGGTCGCCGTCACGGCGTCGGTGAGACCGGATTCAGGAAGACACCACTGCCCGCCGGCGTTGGCGGCGACGGTATTGATCAGGACCGACCCCTCTCCGCTGCTCTCCCCCGCGTCGGGGTTGGCGCGGTACACCTCGACCGAGGCGTTGGGCGGAGCCGTGCCGCCCACGCCGTTGGCCGTAGCCTGTGTGATGACGGGCGCGTCTATCCCGTTGTTACCGATCTGGCCGTCATTGTTGACGCCGTCGAGCGGGTTCACGCCCGCGACCGGCAGGAGGTCGATGCCGAGGCCCCAGTTTCCGCCCATGCGGTTGTCGTTGATGCTGTTGTTGCGCGTAGAGTACGTGGAGCCGGGCAGCCGCTCGACCGCGATCCCGGCTCCCGAGTTCCACTTGATCGTGTTCCCGCGGATCAGGTTCTCGTTCGGGCCGTCGAACAGCCAGATGCCGTGACCGCGATTCGCGCGCGCCTCCGTCCCGGTGATGTCCGTGCCGATTTTGTTCTGGCGAACCTCGTTGTAGTAGGACAGGTTGTCCTGCATACGGATGCCACCCTGGTTGTTGCCGCTGATCACGTTATCGCGCAGGATGTTCCGCTGGGGTTTGCTCCGGATCATCACCCCGTACCATCCGTTGTGGACGGTGGCGTTGTTGACGCCCAGGCCGATGACGTTGCCTTCGACGACGTTGCCGTTCGAACCGGAGCGACTTATGTCTACGCCGTCGTTGGAGTTGCCGGAGATGTAATTTCGGGCCCCTGGCTCCGCGCCCCCAATCAGGTTGTTGCAGGCGGCGTTGTCGAGGCCGACGCCGTCGTCGAAGTTGTCTCGCCGGCCGAACCCGCTCGGGCTGAGCCCGATGTAGTTGCCCTGCACGACGTTGTCGCAGACGCCGAGCGTGCCGCCCGGGCCCCCGGTAGAGTCGAGCTCGACGCCGTCGGCCGCATTGCCGGAGATGATGTTGCGGGCGGCAGCGGTCGTGCCGCCGATGGTGTTGTGGCGAGCGCAGGTGTGAAGGGCGGCTCCCTCTCCGCGGTTGCCGGAAGGCGTCATGCGGCCACCGTTGACGTCGAGGCCGAGGTAATTGCCCTGGACGACGTTGTACTCGGGCGTTTTGCAACTCCCGTCTGTTTGCAGCGTACCGAGGATCTGGACGCCGATCCCGTCGTTGCCGGAGACGTAGTTGCGTTCTCCCGGCGAGAGACCGCCGACCCGATTGTTGCTCGCCGTGCCGTTGATCTCGATGCCACTCGATGCGTTCGGCAGGCGCGAGAGGCCGTCCGCCGTGAGGCCGATCATGTTGCCGGTCACGGCGTTGTTATTGGAATCGTGGATCTCGATCCCGTCGTCGTTTCCACCAGAGACGATGTTGCCTTCGCCGCTGCCAGAGCCACCGATCAGGCTCGACCCGCCGTCCTGGAGCCTTATGCCGTCGTCCCCCGTGCCCTGGTCGGACACTCCGTCGGCGGTGCCGATCCAGTTGCCCTGAATGCGCTCGGACGACCCGCCCCAGACGAGGATTCCCCAACCGTCGAAGCGCGTGATGGCGAAGCCGCGGATCGTGATGCGGTTCCCTTCGAGCACCAGGCCGTGCTCCCCCCCTCCAGCATCGGGATCATCGAGGCGGATGCCGTGTGCGCCGCCCCCAGGCTGGGAGGTGGCGTCGATGACCACATCGCTGCCCGATACCACCGGCAGCTGACTATTTACCCCGGCGCCCACGGAGATTGTCTTCGGACCCGCCGGAGCGATGTTGAAGGTGATGACATCCTCGCCAGCGGACGTGTTCGCTGCCTTGATCGCCGCCCTCAAGGTGCATTGGCTAAGGCTACAGGCGCCAGCGGTGTCTTCGGTCGAAGTCACAACCCAGGATGATGCCGCGAATGCTGGCGCTACGGTGACGCACAGCGCCCACGCGCTCGCTATGGCGATGCTCAAAAGGAGAAGAGCGATGCGTCGTTGGTGCAGAAGAGCGATGCGTCGTTGGGACATGCCTGTTGGCCTCCAGACAATGGTGAACAGGCGTCCAGGGTCCGACCTCGCGCCTGGTTGTCTCGTACAAGCGCTTTTACAGTAGCAGTAAGGAAGGCCACGGCACATCTGCCATATGGCACATCTTTTGCCGTTACTCGAGAATTACCATGAGGCCACGAAATGCATTGGCGTCTTGCGGCCTCTGAGAACACCACCTCACTGGCGTCCGAAAGGCACTCGCGGGGCCGCGCTAGTGCGTAGTTCAGTAACGAAGAGCCAATATGGCCACAACCTGGAGTTGAGGATGAGAGGTCCTGCGAAAGGGTCTGATGCCCGGGACCGGCGCCGCGCCATTCGCCGGACTTCGAACGGGATACCGTTTCGCTCTAGTGATCCGGCCAAGATGGCAACGCCTCCTGGATCATGGTCCCTACAACCGGCCTTCAAGCCGGACGACGATGGCCTGCGTGTCATTTGTGGTAAAAGGATAGTCGTTGTCGGTGATCACGAGGATCTTCCGGTCGTCGATCAAGATAATGCTTTCGACCTGTGGCTCGGGTAGTTCAAGTACCCGGCGTTTAATCAAGAACCCCGAGTCATCCACCTTGTGGAGATCCACCAAGTAGACCCTGACGAATTGCGGGCCCTTCGTCTCAGCGGTAGTACGTTCGACTAACAGCAGGCGGTTTCGAGAATCTCCCGTAACAGAGGACAGGTCGGAGACGGTGTTCTCCGGCTTGTCGGCGTGGTACTGCCAGCGCTCGCCCGTGTAGCGTTTCCTTTGCAGATCGAACTCGTAGATGAAGCGGCGGCGCTGGTCTAGATCGTAAGTAAGCGCCCCGCCCAGCGCCGGATACAGGAATTTCCCGTCTTCTGAGATCGCCATTCCTTCAAAACCCTGGCTGGCGGGCAGGTTCGCCACCCTTGGGGACAAGCTGTAGGAATTCTGTGGGCTCCTCACATCGGGTTGCGGAAATGGTGCATCAAGCACCTGCCCCGTGGCATCGGTGTGCAGCAAAAAGGGCCCATACTCGTCACCAAACCACAGGTCGCCGGCACGGTCTCTCTGCACGGATTCGGGGTCGAAGTCGGCTCCAGTCAGAAGTCGATCTTTGGTGTACTCGTTAGTTATGCGGAAAGGTATGTGCCGTTCCGGATCGCGCAACCGTATATACTCTTCGACCGAGACGTTTCCACTCCCTCCTCGTCCGGATCCGAATTCCGCGCGGATACGATACATGCGCAGCAGAAAGTCGGCCGAAATGGCTTTGGTTCCGAAGCCATTGTCTGTTATCACCCAGTATGTGTTGTCGGTCCCATCGGCCTCGAGTAAGGAGGAAAACCCTTGCACAGGCTGATCCTCGAAGGGCAATCTTCGGCCGTTAATCTCTTTGCCGAGCTCGGATCCGGAGGGCGGGCCGAGGGTGAAGGTATCCGCAGGGAGTGTCGCCCGGCCTTCGATCTTTGCGAACTTTTGCACGCTTTCCGGCCGTACATCGCAGCCATAGGGCCAGGGACACTTTTCGGTGGCATCCGCCGCAACCCGGGGCTGTGTAGCGCAACCCGATATCGTTAGTATCAGCCCCACGACTACCAATAGCCTGACGATGCTACTCATACCCTGGTTCACTAGCGTTTTTCTCGAATGCGAGATTCTGATGGCAGAGCACCTCCGACCTTAGGACTGAGAACCTACGCTGACCTCCGAGGCGTTCATCGAATACCTTGAGGCCGCTCCTCGACGTGACGAGAAGATATGTTGAGCGTGCCGCACACTGGAATTAACGGACTCAAATGCGATCTCTTTGTTGTACGTGCCGACGAATGCGTTCAGCCACGTCGTCCCTGACGACCTCTTGAGATCTCGATGCGTCTACTACTTGGAGCCGTGGAACGCGTGTTTGCAGGGAGAGAAACTCTTGCCTCGCGGCTTCTAGCAGCGCGGCCTCGCTTTCTCCCCTTCGCTCGTGAACCTTCTCTCCCGGGACATCCAACAAGAGCACGAGGTCGGGCGCCGGGCAGGCGTGCGCCCAGATCCAGCGTGCCAGAAGCTGGGGCCTCGTCAGACGTCGACCGGGAGATAGCCAAGCATCGTAGGTGTAGCGGTCGAAGATCACAAGGCGTCCCAGCCTTCGTTGGTAACGCGCCACTAGGTAGCGGAACCAAAGGGTTAGCAGTCCGACCGAGGCAAGCGATCCGGGGAAGGGTAGTCGTGCCAGCCGGGGTAATCCAGCATATCCGAGCCCCATATACAGCACGCGCACCCCGGCAAACTCAGGGAGTGATACCTCAAGATTCGCGGCTAGCGTGGACTTCCCAGCACCGTCGGGGCCAAGAAGGGCGACCGTTAGACCGCGCCCGGCGGACACCGGATGGCTCACGAGTTTCCGAACTCTCAGAGGTATAACCCGGCGAGCTTCCCGGTCATTCACGGCCCGAGCGACCACTTGGTGCTCGTGCGGATAAAAAACACTGGCCTGGAAGGTGGTCACCCTCTGTACAAAGCGCGTAATCCGGGTCCATCCTCTGTCCCACACATATCGTCGGACGCTGCGAGAAAACAGCACACCGACCACCATAGGCACCACCTGGACTACGCGGTCGAAAGGCCGCTTCTCTGTCTCAGCGCACTTCAGATACCGGGCAAGGCGGTTCAGCAAGTCCCACTTGCCGCTGTGAACATGGTCGACCATCCTTGGAGCGTCCCACCCAGCCGGACAGAGAGCCTCGGCCTCCCGGGCGAGCTCGTCGTCCGTGCGCGCCGACGTTGCCAGCTCTTGAAGATCATTCTGGTAGCCTAACGTCACCTCTCCTTTGTCCAACAGACAATGCAGCAGCAGCATCCAGAAGGCGTCCTTGGGGGCCGCCTCGAATAATGCGCCACGCTTCCGACGTCTCCGCAAGCACCCTGCCGCAGTCCTGGTACGTATAGCATGACCGGAGCCGAAAGAGAGCTCCGTGGCGACATGAAGGCAAAGGTTGCGACCGGTCCGTGGGTGAGGGAGGAAGTAGAACGCTTCCGGCTCTGGACGTCTCCACACCCGTACGGCACCGAACCCGAGCGTCCTCAAAACCCTTCGCGCCAGCGCATGGTCCGTTCGCTCGACGAGCAGGTCCACGTCTCCCGTTGGCGCGGACAAGCTTGAAGGAATGCGCGCCAGGCACCAATTCACCCCGGCTAAGTTCAAGGCTTCGAACGCCGCTTCCAGCATCGGATGAAGCACCGCCTGTTTGCTGCGGTGCTCCGACCGAGTATAGGATCTAACTTCCCTGTCTCGCACAGCGAGTCTACCTTGCTCCTTCCGACTCTCGGTGGGCATCGATCTCACGCCGGTAGTCTTCTAGGGTAGCGTATCGTCCAGAGAAGAGTTCCTGCTCGTTGTACCAGAGCATACCTACTAACCCGTAGCGGCGCATCTGTGAGGCCGTGAACTCCATCTCCGTCCGGTCCCCGTGCCCGGTGTTCTCGCCATATGTCTGCAGGTTGT
>JACCTS010000205.1 GCA_013812245.1 Rubrobacter sp. | reverse complement strand
GGGCTCGTGATCGTCTGCGGCGACTCCCACACGGCCACCCACGGCGCGTTCGGCGCGCTCGCTTTCGGCATCGGGACGAGCGAGGTCGAGCACGTCCTAGCCACTCAGACGCTGCCCCAGAGCAGGCCCAAGACCATGGCCGTCACCGTAGAGGGCGAGCTTCCCGCTGACGTCACGGCCAAGGACCTCATGCTCGGTATCCTGAACCGCATAGGGACGGGCGGCGGGGTCGGGCACGTCATTGAGTACAGGGGTGAGGCCGTCAGGCAGCTCTCGATGGAGGGCCGCATGACCGTGTGCAACATGTCCATCGAGGGCGGTGCCAGGGCTGGCCTCGTAGCGCCAGATGAGACCACCTTCGAGTACCTAAGAGGCAGGGAGTACGCCCCCGAGGGCGAGCATTGGGACGCCGCGGTCGAGGAGTGGAAGAAGCTCCCGACCGACGAGGGCGCCGAGTTCGATAAGGAGGTCGTGATCCAGGCCGAGGAACTGGTCCCCTATGTCTCCTGGGGTACGACCCCGGCACAGACCGTTCCGCTCGACGGCGAGGTTCCTGAGCCGCAGAACAATGGCCACGAGAGGGCTCTCAAGTACATGGCGCTGGAGCCTGGGACCAGTATCAGAGACATAGAGGTAGACACTGTATTTCTCGGGTCTTGCACCAACGCCCGCATCGAGGATCTACGCGCCGCCGCAGGCGTCCTGGAAGGCCACAAGGTCAAAGAAGGCATAAGGGCCATGGTCGTCCCTGGTTCGATGCGCGTCAAGAAGCAGGCCGAGGAAGAAGGACTCGCCGAGATCTTCACCGAGGCAGGCTTCGACTGGCGCAACGCGGGGTGCTCGATGTGCCTCGGCATGAACCCCGACATACTGCAGCCAGGCGAGCGTTGCGCCTCGACCAGCAACCGCAACTTCGAGGGGCGCCAGGGCAAGGGAGGCAGGACGCATCTCGTCAGCCCCGTGGTGGCCGCTGCGACGGCCGTAATGGGCCGCTTCGCCTCGCCGAGCGAACTCGGCTTACCGCTGGAGGTGGGTTAGATGGAGCCTGTCGAGCGCGTCTCAGGAACGGCGCTTCCGCTCGGTTACTCCGACGTGGACACCGACCAGATCGTTCCTAGCGACGCCCTCAAGCGCATCGAGCGCACCGGCTTCGGCCAGTTCCTGTTCTCCAGCTGGCGTGAGGACGAGGACTTCATAATGCACAGGGCCGAGCACGAAGACGCCGTGATCCTGATCGCGGGCGAGAACTTCGGCTCTGGTTCCAGCCGCGAGCACGCGGTCTGGGCGATACAGGATCACGGCTTCGGCGCGGTGATCGCCCCTTCCTTCGCGGACATCTTCAAGAACAACTCGACCAAGAACGGCCTCCTCGCCATCGACCTGCCCGAGGAGACCGTCGAGGAACTTCTCGAAGCCGTAAGGGAAGATCCCGAGACCGTGATCACGATCGAACTCGACGAGCTAACCGTCACAGCGCCCAACGTCCACGAGACCTTCGAGATGGACGACTTCACCCGTCGGCGCATCATAGAAGGCCTCGACGACATAAGCCTCACGCTAACATACGAGGAGGATCTCGAAACGTTCGAGAAGAAGCGTCCTAACTACCTTCCGAGCGTGCAGTAGCCCCGGCATCGGGCCTCTGCGATATTTAGCGAGCAAACTATGTTGGCACCTCGAGGCGCGCGACGCCGATACGGGCGTCGGCCATACCGTAGTAGATGTCGATGCGCCCGTTCTCCCTGAGGTCGAGGGCTGTTGGGAAGACCACGTTGCCTACGACGCCGACGCGTTCGGTCTTTTCTTCGGGCTCGAGGACAGGTTCTTCGGAGCGGTAGAGTATCCGTAGCGGGTCGTCGTGGGCCAGGATCATGACGCCGGCACAGTAACGCACCTCGGGCTGATGATCCATAGCGCGATGCAGATGGCCCGAGATGCCGTGATACACCATGAGCCAGCCGTGAGGGGTGCGCACGGGCGGCGTGCCGCCACCTATCTTCAAATGTTCCCAATCCTGCTCGGGGAACGCCAGCGGACGATGCTTGCGCAAGTTGACAAGCCCCCTGATGTCGCGCTCGACTTCGGACAGCCTGGCGTAAGAGATCCACATGCTAGGCCGTTCGTCCTCGACGCCGGATGGGGCCGTGACAATTGGCTCCGTGTCACCGACGTCGAAGTCTGGCCTGTGCACGAGGGCGAGGGCTGGTTCTCCGTCAGGGTCAGGGACAGGCTCGGGGAAGAAGAAGGCGTCCTTGTTGGTAAACAGGTTGAAGTCCGCGAGCCAATCGTCCTCGTACGAAAAGAGGGCAGGACCGAGGCGCTGCCAGCTTAGGCAGTCTTCCGAGATGGCCAGGGCTATCCTGGAAGAACGGGGACCATAGGAGGAGTAGGCCATCACGTAGCGTTCTATGGCCTGGATGTAGGTTACGCGGGCGTCCTCGCAACCTGCAGTGTTCGGGTTGCGCTCGAAAGCGGCGTCCGGCTCCAGCGCCAGGCCGAGCCTCTGTACGCCTGTAGGCTCTCCGCCCTCGAAGATCACTTTCGCTACGCCGATCCGCGAGTAGTTGGGCGCCTCGACGAGCCTGGGGAACAGATAGTAATCGCCGTCGGGACCGCGGACCCCGCCGGGGTTGAGGACGCCACCGGACTCCAGGGGATCGTCGGGCCTGGGCTCCATCACGACGCCGAGGCGTTCGATGGTAAACGGCTGCACGTTCATTCTTTGAGGCTCGCTGAGGTCTCGCTCTCCACGAAGTAGCGCTGGAAGATGACGAACAGGATAACGGGTGGCAGTGCGAGGACTACGGCGCCGGCGAGGATGGCGCCGAAGGGGTTAGACTGGGTCGCGGCGATGGCGGAGATGTAGTTAGCGAGGGCCACGGCCAGCGGTTGCATCTCGGTCTGCTTGGTGACCAGGAAGGGCCAGAGAAACTCGTTCCACGGGCCGATGAACGTGATCAGGGTCGC
>JACCTS010000191.1 GCA_013812245.1 Rubrobacter sp. | reverse complement strand
GGCGTAGCATCGGTTACGTCATCCAGCAGATCGGGCTCTTCCCGCACATGACCATAGCCGACAACATCGCTACCGTTCCCAGGATGCTCGGTTGGGACAAGGAGCGCGTCTCCAAGCGGATAGACGAGCTGCTAGAGACCGTACACCTTCCCGCCTCGTACCGCGACCGCTACCCGAAGGAGCTATCCGGCGGACAGCGGCAGAGGATCGGGGTTGCGCGGGCTATGGCGGCGGACCCACCGATCATGCTCATGGACGAGCCTTTCGGGGCGGTAGACCCGATCACGCGCGAGAGGTTGCAGGACGAGTTCTTGGGGCTGCAGCAGGAGGTCCTCCAGAAGACGATCGTCTTCGTTACCCACGATATTGACGAGGCGATAAAGTTAGGCGACCGTATCGCCATCCTGCGCGACCAGTCGGAGATCGCCCAGTACGATACGCCGGAGACGATCCTCACCGACCCGGGGGACGAGTACGTCGCGGACTTCATTGGTTCTGGAGCCTCCTTGAAGCGTCTCAGCCTCAGCAAAGTGGAGGACATCAAGACGGCGGAGTGGCCGGTGGGGCATCTCGAAGACAGCCACGACGACGTGCGCGAGAAGATGAAGGAGTCCGGCAGAGAGTACGTGCTGTTGCTCGACGAGCGTGACAAGCCCAAGCGGTGGGTGAACTGGGCGGACGTCGAGCACGACGGCATCCCGCTCAAGGAAGCCGGATGGCCGTCGGTCGCCATCGTGGAGGCGAACTCCAGCCTGTACGATACGCTCGACACCATGATCACCTCCTACCGGGGCTCGGCGATAGTCGTGGATGACGACGGCAGGTACAAGGGGGTCGTGGACTTCGAGACGGTGCTGTCCGCCATCGAGGAGATGCGGCCCCAGGAAGGCCACCAGGCGCCGGACTTCATCGCCGAGCGGGAGGATCTACCCTCGTGAGCGCGCAGGAGACCAAGGAGGCGCCGCGCCGGGAGGAACCCCCGGAGTCTCCGCAACAGCAGCCGGGCAAGAAGTCGGGGGGACGTACCGCACAGAGCATGGGCTGGACCCTGGCCAGATACCTGGTGATGCCGGTCTTTCTCGTGCTGGTGTGCCTGGGTCTTTATCTGGGGATCAGTAGCCGAACCCTCGACAGCATAGAGAAGCGTTCGCTCAGCGGAGAATACATAATCCAGAAGGTCATCGAGCACCTCGAGATCACCGTGGTGGCGACCGTGCTAGTCGTGCTCATCTCGGTCACGGCCGGGGTAATCCTCACACGACCCGTAATGCGGCGGGTCGCACCTTACATCGTCGGCATAGCGAGTACGGGACAGGCGCTTCCCTCGATCGGGGTGATCGTGCTGATCGTGGTGCTCACCGGGCAGTTCGGGTTCAAGGTAGCGGTGTTCTCTCTCATCGTCTACGCTTTCCTGCCCATCTTACGGAACACGATGGTAGGCATTCAGCAGGTGGACCAGTCGATAATCGAGGCCGGACGTGGAATGGGAATGACGAACGCGGCGGTCCTGTTCAAGATCGAGCTCCCGCTGGCGATACCGATCATGCTCGCGGGCATCCGTACCACCCTGATAATCGTGGTCGGCACGGCTGCGCTGGCGACGTTCATAAACGCGGGCGGGATGGGAGACATCATAAATAGCGGGATCACGCTGAGCCGGGACACGATCCTGATAACCGGCTCCGTATTGACCGCGGTTCTGGCGTTGAGTGTTGACTACATTGGCGGGATAGCCGAAGATGTCCTGAAGCCAAAGGGATTGTAGCGGTCCGTAACCAGTTTATACATCGTCCATTGGGAACTCTTGTGGGGATTGCCTCGGGAGAAACAACAGAATAGAGAGGAGAGGCTTGATGTGGGGAAAGAGTAAGGCTGTGATAAGAGCGATGCTGCTCCTGGCCGTGCTTGCGGTGGCGGCGATGGGGTGTGGCGGAGGGAGCAGTTCCAGCAGCACGGACCTCTCGGGCGCCGACTTCACCGTGGGATCGAAGGAGTTCACGGAGTCGCAGAACCTGGGCTACATCACTCTGCTGGCGCTGGAAGACGCCGGAGCGACGGTCGAGGATCAGATCGGGCTCGCGGGGACGGCCGCGACCC
Source organism: Rubrobacter sp. (assembly GCA_013812245.1). Lineage (GTDB taxonomy): Bacteria > Actinomycetota > Rubrobacteria > Rubrobacterales > Rubrobacteraceae > JACDGB01. Next base: position 1,843 of record JACCTS010000191.1, on the reverse strand, counting down.
GCGAGGCTCTCGAGAGCGGCGACATAGACATGTACTGGGAGTACACGGGAACCATCTGGATCGACCTCCTCGGACATACCAAACCGATTCCCGACAGCAAGAAGCAGTACGAAGCCGCTGCCAAGGAAGACCTCGAGAAGAACGGCCTCAAGCTGCTGGAGCCGGCCAAGTTCAACAACACGTACGGTCTCGCCATACGGAAAGAGGAGCAGAAGAAACTCGGCGTGACGAAGCTGTCCGACCTGAAGGGTCTGGTCGAGGACAAGCCCGATGAGGCTACCGTGTGCGTCGCGAGCGAGTTCGTATCGCGCGACGACGGATTGCCCGGCATGGAGAAGGCGTATGGTTTCGAGTTCCCGAAGGAAAACATCTCCCTGTTCGACGCCGGCGTGATCTACGACCGTACCGACAAGGGCGACCCGTGCAACTTCGGTGAGGTGTTCACCACAGACGGACGCATAGGTGGTCTCGGCCTCTACCCACTCCAGGACGACAAGCACTTCTTCCCGATCTACAACCCGGCACTCGAGATGCACGAGACCACCTATAAGAAGTACGGCAAGCAGCTCGACAAGATCTTCACGCCCATAGCGAAGGCGCTGGACACCAAGACTATACAGGAATTGAACACCAAGGTGGACGTGGAGGGCATCCCCGCCGAGGACGTGGCTCAGGAATGGCTGGAGAAAGAAGGATTCGTAGGCTAGACTAGTCTGGCCAAATCCACGAAATCCGAACGCCCCGGCGAACCAGGGAATCTCCCGATCCGCCGGGGCGTTCGCGTGTTACGAACGTTCTGGCAAAAGGAAGCGAGCTAGCGAGTGAAGATCACCGGGATAAGGATCAAACGCCTCAGAAGCAGGCTCGCCCCGCCTTTCCATGCTGCCTGGGACCCGACGCCGCGTGCCGTCTTCGACGCTACCCTCGTCTTCGTGGATACCGATGAAGGCATCACCGGCGTTGGCTCGGGCGACGATATGCGTGGCTTTTCGGGCTACGAACACCTGTTCGTGGGCGAGAACCCGCTGGCGATAGGACGGCACGTCCGGGTGCTGGAGACGATCAACTTCCACGCCGGCCGGTGCTGGCCGCTCGAAGCCGCCCTTTGGGACATTTTCGGAAGGGTATGCGGGCAGCCGGTCGCGACGCTATTTGGAGGGAGTGTAGAGCGGATTCCCGCCTACGCCTCGTGCGGAGAGTCGAAGCCGCCGGGAGAGAGGGCAGAGTCCGCGCTCGCGTTGCGCGAGGAGGGGTTCAGGGCGATCAAAATCCGGATTGACCGGCGACGGATCGAAGAGGGAATAAAGACGGTCGAGGCGGTGCGTGAGGCTGTGGGAGATTCGATGGAGATCATGGCGGACCTCAACCAGGCGTGGCGCACGGTCGGCGACACGGCTCGCAGCGTAGACGCTATCGAGGCCCGACGCATCGCCGGGCGGTTGCGAGAACTCGACGTATTCTGGTTGGAGGAGCCCCTGCCGCTCTCGGATGTGGATGGCCTGCGGGAAGTTCGTGGGACCGGGGTCCGGATCGCCGGGGGCGAGATGTCCCGGACGCTGACCGAGTTGCTGTCGTGCCTGGAGGCTGGGGCACTCGACGTGTACCAGCCGGACGTGGTGCTCTCTTTGGGCATGTCGCGCTGCCGGCTGGTCGCGGAGCTTGCGATGCAGCGCAACCGCCACTTTACGCCACACACCTGGACCAACGGTCTCGGGTTGCTCGCCAACCTGCACGTCGCGGCCGGGGTCGGTGGCGGCCCGTACCTGGAGTTCCCGTACGACCCACCCGGCTGGACCCCCGAACGCCGCGACTTCATGCTGGCCGAGCCGTTGAAGATAGACGC
>JACCTS010000168.1 GCA_013812245.1 Rubrobacter sp. | reverse complement strand
CGACGACGCCGGGCAACCAGCGGAGGAGGAGACCGAAGTGAACGTCTACGCCGCGACGATCAACCCCGAGGTCAAGGAGTCGTTGGCCGGTCTACCCGAGAAGGTCTACATACCGAACATTGTGGACGGCACCATCCACGTCGTGGACCCGAAGACCTTCGAGATCATCGACTACTACACGGTGGAGAATCTCCCGTATCACATCACCCCGTCCTGGGACATGAGCCAGCTTCTCGTTAACAACGAGGAGTCGAGCACGTTTACGGTTATTGACCCGGAGACCGGCCGTCCGTCGGGCACCATCTCTGCTCCTTTCCCCTACAACTTCTACTACACCCCCGACGGCGAGACGGCGATAGTGGTGGTCGAGCGCCTCCAGATGCTGGAGTTCCGCGACACGGAGACTTGGGAGCTTCAAGGGAGCACCTACATACCCTGGCCGGGCGTGGACCACCTCGATTTCTCCGCCGACGGCAGCTACTTGCTGGCGAGCAGCGAGTGGAGTGGTGTCGTCTCCAAGGTGGACGTGGAGAAGATGGAGCTCGTGGATTACGCTGAAGTCGGGGGGCTACCCATAGACGTAAAGCTCTCGCCTGACGGCGAGGTCTTCTACGTCGCCAACCAGGGCACGATGGGCGTCTCCGTAATAGACCCGGAGACGATGGAGGAGATCGACTTCATCCCCACGGGCCTGGGGGCGCACGGGTTGCAGATCAGCCGCGACACCAAGGATCTGTACGTGAGCAACCGCCTCGAAGGTACCGTCTCGGTCATCGACATGGAGACCAACAAGGTTACGGATACGTGGGTCACCGGCGGTTCTCCGGATATGTTCCAGATCTCGCCCGACGGGAAGCAGCTCTGGGTCAGTGGGCGCTACGACGGCGCGGTATACGTGCTCGACACCGACAGCGGTGAGATCTTGAGCACGATCTTCACTGGTGTCCAGCCGCATGGCCTCGTCTACTTCCCCAACCCCGGCCGCTACAGCCTGGGCCACAACGGCGTCTACCGCTAACCGGAAACGCCGAAGAGCCTCCCAACAACCGCGTCCAGTTATGTGACGGTGGTTGACCATGAGGGTGCGCCAGCTATCGCGCCAGTGTTAGACTAACCATCCGCCTCCAGGATTCTTACGCCTACGGGAGAGACGAGTGGCCGGCAAAGGGCTGGAGACATATCCGCGAGCGGGTGCTATCCCGGAGTGGCTGGCCCGGGTTTAATCCGGGCGCGGCCGGACCTCAAGCCGGACTCTGGGCTACTCTCGCACGCCTGGAGCATCTATCTAATGCTGGGGGTCCTTGCCACGTTCGGCTACTTCCTTTTGCCGGAGATCCCGCAGGACGTCTTTTACATCCTCGTTGGCTCGTCAGCGGTGGCGGCGATCCTGGTGGGCGCGCGCAGGCAGCCCGCGGGGCGCCGGCTGCCTCTCTACCTGTTCGCCGGGGGGTTGCTCGCGAACGTTGTGGGCGACGTTGTGTACACTGTTTATGAAGATGTACTGCTCGCCGAGGATCCGTTCCCGTCCGTGGCGGACGCGTTCTACCTGGCCTTCTACCCCGTCTTCGCCGCCGCGCTCGTGCTGCTGATCCCCAGTCGCGCCCAGGGACGCGACTGGGGAGGCGTCACCGACGCGGCGATTATAAGTACGGGCGCGGGCGTGCTCTCGTGGGTCTTTCTAATGCAGCCCTACGCGCACGACCTCACGCTGCCGCTGCTCGAACGCGTCATCTCGCTCTCCTACCCGCTGATGGACCTGCTCCTGCTCGCGGTCGCGGCGCGGCTACTGATCTCACCCGGGAGGCGTGCGTCGGCGTACCATCTGCTCAGCGCGAGCCTCATAGTTCTTCTGGTCACCGACGCGGTTTATGCGGCGCTGGAGCTGGCCGACATCTACGAAGGCGGTCATCCCGTGGACGCGGGTTATCTGCTCTCCTATGTCCTGCTCGGGGCCGCCGCGCTCCACCCTTCGATGCCCATCCTTTCGGAGATGGGTCCCGGTCAGGAGACGAAGCTGACGATGTGGCGGCTCGCCCTGCTCGCGGCGGCCTCCCTCGCGGCGCCCGCGGTGCTGGCGATCCAGGCGGCGCGCGGCGAGCCGATCGAGGTTCCCGTAGTCGTCGGAGGGACCGTGGTCCTGTTCCTGCTCGTACTGTTGAGGCTGGCGGGTTTTATACGCAAATACGGGCGCGCCGTGGCCCGCGAGAGGATCCTTCGGAGGGCCGGCGCGACACTCGTAGGGGCTCTGGACCGGGAAGCCATCCACGCGGCAGCCCTCGAAGCGGCCCTGATGATCCTGAAAGATAAACCGCGTTCTCGAGCCTACTTCGCAACGGCCGCGGGTGAGCATCTGGTCGTAGAGGCCGCGGCCGGCGAGATGATGGGGACCGGAGCGGCGAGCGCTGGAGAAGTTCGGGTAGATTTGCGTCAGCTCGCGGACCCTGACTATACGGCTCTTCTGGAGATGCGGCCCGTCGAGCTTCTAGGTCCCGCCGCCGCAGCGGTGGGGAAGGACCTGGGCGGTTCCGAGGGGACCGAGCCCGGGGCGATCTTTATGTGCCCGCTGGTGGGCGGGGAGGGTACTGCTAGCGTACCCGATGCGCCTGATGTGATCGGCGGGGTTATCCTGGCGGTCTCGGGTTCGAGGTTCTCCGAGGAGCGCAAGGAGGCCTTCGAGACCCTGGGGTCCCAGGTCTCGCTTGCGCTGGAGAGTATCGTCCTCGCCGAGAACTTGCACCATCGCCGGAGCGAGGCGCGGTTCCGCTCGCTGGTCCAGAATGCCTCCGACATTATCGCCGTGCTCGAAGCCGACGGCGTTGTCCGCTACGTGAGCCCGGCGGTCGAACCCATCATGGGCCATCGACCCGAAGAGATGGCCGGCCAGAGCGTCTTCGACTACCTGCACCCGG
>JACCTS010000159.1 GCA_013812245.1 Rubrobacter sp. | reverse complement strand
AGGGGGCGTCGGTCGCGCTCGGGGGTGGGCGCCCGGCTGGGGAGGAGTTCGAGAAGGGGTACTGGTTCGAGCCGACGGTGCTGACCGGGACGACAAACGACATGGACATCGTGCAGAGCGAGGTGTTCGGTCCCGTGCTCCCGATACAGCCTTTCGACGACTTCGGGGAGGTCGTGGATCTCGCCAACGACTCCCGCTACGGCCTGAGCGCCTACGTCTTCACTTCGGACTTTCATCGGGCGATGCGGGCGATAGATGACATCGACTTCGGTGAGATCTACGTCAACAAGATCGGACCCGAGCAGATCCAGGGCTTCCACACCGGCTACCGGCTCTCCGGCATGGGCGGCGACGACGGGCCATACGGCTACGAGCGATACCTGCGCCGCAAGACCGTATACCTGCACTACGACGGCTTCGGCACGCCGGCGGAACAGCACCCCTAGCGGGAGAGATGCGAGATCCGGAGTCCCGAATGGAACAAAGAAAATCAGCCCTGGTCGTTCTGAACCCGCGCGAGGCCAGGATAGCCGCGGCCCTCTTCGAACGCCTCTTTCCCGCCGACGAAGACGGTCCCGGCGCGACCGCGATAGGCGTCCTCGAATACGTGGACCGGGCATTGTCAGGCGCGTACCGGGACGACGTCGAGACCTACCGCCTCGGCCTGGCGGCGCTGGACCGCGCCGCCCACCAGCTCCACTATGAGTCATTCGCTGGCTGCGATCCCGAGCTACAGGACGCCATGATCTCCAGCCTCGAACGGAGTGAACTTCCAGACTTCCGGGTTCCTCCCCAGCGCGACTTCTTCCAACTCTTGCGGGCTCACCTGCAAGAAGGGCTATTCGCCGATCCCGCCCACGGCGCCAACCGGGACAAGCTTGGATGGAAATTTCTAGGACACCCGGGGATATGGCTGAAGAACTCGGCGGAGGAGAACCTCTCCGAAGAGCCCGTGACGAAAGGCGGGCGGATACAGTCCCTCGAAGACTTGGGCTACTCCCTCGGCTGTGACCCGCACGAACCCGCGGACATCCCCGGCTACGACCCGCAGAAGAGCGTCGAGCCGCCTGCGGGCGTCGCAGACGTGGTGCTCGTGGGGATGGGGGCTATGGGGAGCGTGGTCGCCCCCGTCCTGACCCGCGCGGGCCTGCACGTGGTCGCCCTCGAAGCCGGCCCATGGCGCACCAAACACGACTTCGTGCCAGACGAGCTGGGTTCCGCATACTACTGCCGGGGAGACATGGGTCCCAAGTTCCTGGCGGAGACGCCGCGCTGGCGCCGGAACGCGGGCGAGCCCACGCGCGAGGCCACCTTCTCGCTCGGACGCATGATGAACGGTGTTGGCGGATCTGTCATCCACTGGGGCGGCGCGCTCCGGCGCTGCCACCCGCACCACTTCCGTTACCTAGCCCACGTGCGCGAAAGCTTCGGCGAGAAGGCGTTGCCACAAGGCCACACCCTGGCCGACTGGCCCGTCACCTACGACGACCTGGAACCTTACTACACCGAGGTCGAGTATCTGGTCGGCGTCGCGGGCGACGACAGCAACCCGTTTGTCCGACGGTGCAAACCTTACCCGTTGCCACCTCTACGGCCCTTCCGCACGGGCGAGGTCTTCCGCAAGGCCGCCGGGGCGATGGGACTGCATCCCTACCCGACGCCGGTCGCCGTGAACAGCGAGCCATACAACGGCTATCCCGCGACAACCTACGGCGCCTGGAGCGGCGGGTTCGGGCCTTTCAACGACGAGCGCTGGCATCCCGGCCTGACCTCCGTGCCCGCGGCGCTCTCTACCGGAAACCTGGACCTCAAGACTCACTGTCGGGTCGTCCGGGTGCTCACCGGCCCGGACGGGCGTGCGAGCAGCGTCGAGTACATTGACGCCAACGGAAGCTCCCATGTGCAGCGGGCGCGAACGGTGATCCTGTGCGGTTACACGTTCGAGAATGTGCGTTTGCTCCTACTATCCGGCGATGACCGGCGCCGGGACGGCCTGGGCAACAATACGAGCCAGGTCGGCCGCCACTTCATGACCAAGGGGTGGGCGGACGTGTACGGGTTCTTCCCCGATACGGTCTTTAACAAGCACACGGGGCCGGCGGCCCAGATGTGGGGGCTGGACGACTTCATCGCGGCGGACTTCGACTCGGCCTCGCACGGGTTCGTCGGTGGGGCGACGCCGAACGTCGAGAACCAGGCTTTGCCGATCCAGATCTCCCGCGAAGGCCTGCCGCCGGACGTGCCGTCCTGGGGCAAGGGCTACAGCGACCATCTCCGTCGATGGCAACACGTCTGCGCGGTTCGGCTCCAGCCCGAATCGCTCTCCTACCACACTGACTTTCTGGACCTGGACACCCGCCACCGCGACCGCAGTGGCCTCGGCCTGCCCCTGGTGCGCATCACCTGCGACCTGCGCGAGAACGAGCGGCGTCTGGCGGAGTGGATGGAAGTCAAGGCGGAGGAGATCCTGAAGACGATGGGTGCGACCGAGACCTGGCGCGGTCCACGCTTCCGGGGCGTGTGCAGCAGCCACGACCTCGGTGGATGCCGCATGGGCGAGGACCCCATCTCCTCCGTCGTGGATCCCGACCTGCGCGTCCATGACACCCCTGGCCTATACGTCTTCGGCGGGGCCGTCTTCCCAACATGCCCCGGCGTCAACCCGACGCTGACGATGTGGGCCCTCTGCCTCCGGGCCGCCGAACGGCTCGCACAACGCCTCCGGTTGGGAGAAGAACCGTAACCCACATTTCTCGCTCGGTTTTGTGCATTCCCCCGAACTCGGCGATTCTCACCCCCACAAAACTTCGTTCTGGAAACAAAAATCAAATAGTATAATGCTTGACTATTGTTGAAATTTCTATTTTGCTGTGGCGAGTGAAACGTCCGTT
>JACCTS010000156.1 GCA_013812245.1 Rubrobacter sp. | reverse complement strand
GGACTTTCCTCTTTGGCGGGGCGATTGGAGCCCTTGCCGGGATACTGCTCGCTCCCCGGAGCGGCAGGGAGCTGAGGGGCTCCATCATGGACCGCGCCGGGGAGGCCCGCGAACGGAGCCGCGAGTCCTACTTCCAGGCCCAGGAGCAGATGCAGGAGCGTCTCGCGAGCGCGCGCGATGGCTCCCGCCGCTCTGCGGAACCCGAGAAAGAGATCCTGGTGGGACCCTCGGAGGTTTCGACTTCGGCGCGGTCGGCGCCCGCGGAGACCTCGCGCCCGCCGCTTCGGGATGTCTCGTGGGATGCTCGCCGGGAGCTCGCCGGGGAATACGCCGAAGAGCCTCCAGAGAATCTTCGCCAGCGGGTGCGGGAGACCCGGGCCCGCCTCAGGGCGCGGCTGGACGAACCCGTGAGGCCGGATCCGGAGGAGACCCGTGAGGAGTAGGATGTGGGCATGAAACCCAGGTCCTTCATGCCCTCGGTCGCGGAGGTCTCGCCGGGTGAGGCCGGCTCGGTCCCGGGGCTCGGCGCAATGGTCTCTTACTGGACCGAGGACAGATGCTCCGCCGAAGATTGGTTGGCGGAGGTTCAGGAGAGTTGGGGGCCGGCGGCGTTCGCGATGTGCCGGGGCGAAGACACGCTGGGTTACGTCCTGTACGGGCCGCCGGAGCACCTGCCGCACGCCGGCCGGTATCCCGTCGGGCCCTTCAGTGAGGACGGGGCGCTTCTGGCGTACGTTGACGGCGACCCGCGTACCCGGCGGCACCTGCTGGTTAGGATGCTTCGGGATCTCCGTGGCCGCGGTATCGAGCGGGTGGAGGCGGTGGCCAGCGACCTCGGGCTTCCCCGGCACGTGTCCACGGCGGTGTTGCTGGAGAGCGGGTGGCTACCCGCGCGTCATGGCTGGCGCAGGGGCTTTCCGTACACGCTGGCTTATACGGAACTAGGGAGCACCGTCGAGGTTGGGGAGCTGGCGCGCGGTTTGATCGGGCGGGTCAAGCTCCCTCATCTCAAGAAGTCTCCCTCTCCGGCGCCCGGAGCCTTCAACCGGGCGACGCTCTCCCGGGAGCCCGCCAGGGCTCCGTCAAGAATCGGCCTGTAGAGGCAGGATCACGGTCCTGACCGCCGAGACGCCCTCGGGCGTCGTGGCCTGTATCTCCACTATGGTCTGGGGTGATTCGAGGTCTTCTGAGGCGTCGGCCCCGGCGGAGCCAGCGGGCGGCGAGAGATCTAGGGCGAATGCGGCCCTTTTGGATGTCCCGGCTTTCAGGTTGTTTACGCTGGCCCGGTAGTAGCGGGTTTCGGTGAGGGCCGTGTTCTCGGAGGCGACCTCCAGCGTCAGGTGTATGTTCTCGAGCGTCTTTTCGCCCTCGTTGCGCAAGGTGAGGTCGAGCCTCTGTCTGGAGAGATCGTCCAGCGTCGCCAACTGGCCCGCGTCGAGATCCAGGTCCAGGGATGGGCCGGGGCGGCCTTCCAAGCCTGGGGGCGTGAGGCTCCTCTCCGAGGGAGTCGTGAGGATATTGGCGAGCAGCAGAAAGGCGGTCGCCGTGAGGGCAAACGCCAGGGCCGTCCCCAGAACCCAGAAGGCTACGTCCCTCATCCCGCCCGGCTCTCCTCGGCGGGGTCGAGGTCCGCCACCGGCACGTCGTAGATGTTGTAGAAATCCGCGAGCAGGCTGTCGGCCCGAACCGCGTAGACCCGGTGGCCGGAGAGGATGCCGCGGGCGACGATGGCGATGTGGTCCCCGTCCGCGGACCAGGCGAGGTCGCCGGGCCCGGTCTTTATCTCCATGTTCTCGTTCGCCGTGGCGGCTTCGAGTACGCCGGTGGAGAGGTCGAGCACGTAGAGTTCGGTGGGAGAGTTCGGGTTCCTGCGGCCTACGATCGCTAGTCGCTCGCCGTCCGGCGACACCTTGAGGCTGGACGCGACGAAGTCTTCGCCGACGCCGGCCACGGGCTTGGGGTCGCCGGGGTGCGATGGTAGCCGGTACAGGTCATAGGGTACGGCATCTCCGCTTTCGTCCGTCCGAGCCTCGCCGGCCACGTAGAAGATGCCGTGTTTTGTCCACTGGGGGGCGCCGAAGACCTCCTGTCCTTCCGCGAGATCGCTGAAACGTCGGGAAGTCCCTTTGGAGAGGTCGAAGACGTGGATCCCAAACGATCCGGAAGGCTCTTGCCGTACCGCCGCAACCACCTTGCTCCCGTCCGAGGATACCGAGAGACCGGAGATCCTGCCCTCCACGGTAAATGGATATGCTCGGGACAACTCGCCGTCGTCTGTTATCTTCACGAGGGCGCTCGTAGATGCCTCCATCTCCAGGGCCACGAGCAGTTTGCGGCCCGAGAGCGGGCTCATCGCCAGAACGCCGGTGGCGATCTCGTCTACGCTCAGGCCCTCCGCTCCGGGGCTGGTGCGGTAGATCGCGCGCGGCGCTTCCTCTCCCGCCTGAGACGAGGGGTCTGCTCCCGAGAGGTCGGGCCCAAGTATGGTGAGGACGTTCCCCGATGAGACCCACTCGACCTCTTCTGCTCCGAAATCCCTGGTCGTCCGGCGCCGGAGTTCCCGAGAATCCGGCGGCTTGTCCACGACGTAGCCGTCCAGGGCGAACGCGAGCCTGTCCCCCGACGGCCTCCAGCGCGGGGAGCCTTTATCGCCGGGACCGAAGGTCAACGGCCGAACCCCCGGGCCCAGGCCCAGGTCGGCTCCTCCTCTTTCGGCCGGCTCCGCCGGTATGACGGTCTCCCCGGCGGTCCCACACCCCGCAAGAAGAAGGCCCGTCGCGGCCAGAGTCGCCAGAGCGGTTCTACATAGCATGGCTCTCGGAGCGGGTGAGGGGGAGTTTGGGGAGCGTGACGGTGAACGCGGAGCCGGCGCCGGCCTCGCTCTCCACGGACACGCTCCCCCCGTGCAACTCGACGATCTCCCTGGCGATTGCGAGCCCGAGGCCGCTGCCGCCGGATGCCCGGGAGCGGTCTTTGTCGACCCGGTAGAACCGCTCGAAGAGTTGATCCAGGTCCTCGGTGGGGATGCCGACACCGGTGTCCCGGATCGTCACGATGACAGACGAGGCATCCTCCTCGACGGAGATGTCCACCCGGTCGCCGGGGTCGGAGTATTTGATCGCGTTGTCCAGCAAATTGAGGAAGACCTGATAGAGCTTCGGGGCATCGCAGACGCACCGGTGCTCGACGCCATCATCGAAGTTGACCTCGATTCCGAACCTCTCGGCTTTCTGGCCCAGGGACTCTACGGAATTCAGGATCACGGTGCTCAGGTTCGCCGGCCCGACCTCCAGGGAGTAGCGCCAGGAGTCCATCTGGGCGAGGGTGAGTAGCTCCTCGATCATGCCCCGAATGCGCTGCAACTCCTGGTTCGCGAGCTCCAGCGCACGGTGCTCCAGCGGGTCCAGCCTCTCCCTGGCCCGCTCCAGCAGGCCGATAGCGCTCTGGATGGTCGTCAGGGGGGTCCGGAGCTCGTGCGAGAAGTCCGAGACGAAGGCCGTCTTGGCCCGCTCCAACGCGCGGTGCTCGGTTATGTCCCTGACTGCCAGGATGGCCCCGGATCTCGTTCCATTGCCTGTGCCGTTGCCCATCCTCGCTGCGTAGGCCCAGTAGGTCTTGTCTTCCGACTCGAACTCCCTCACGGCGACACCGGTCGTGGCGGCCTCTCTCAGGCACCACGACACTTCTTCGGGGACCCCGATCTCCTCCAGCCGGCGTCCGTAGTCGGTGGGGCGGATGCCCAACATACCCGCCGCCGCAGGGTTCACCATCGTCACGTGCCCGCCGGTATCGGCGGCGACGACCGCTTCGGGGGAGGCTTCCAGGACGGCCTCCAGACGGCTTTTCTGTTCCTGTATCTCCCCGACGTAGTGTTCGATCTCCTCGGCCATGTAGTTGAAGGATCGGGCCATCTCGCCCAACTCGTCGTTGCTCGTGACGGGCACCGTGGTCTTGTAGTCGCCGGACGCGACCCTGATGGCGGCATCGCGGGTCTCCGAGAGGGGGGCGGTGATCTGGCGCGTCAGCAACAGGCTTCCGAGCCCGGCCAGCAGCACGCTCGCCAGGATGGCGCCCAGTATCCCGTACCGGAGGTAGGCGAGCGTCTGATCCAGGCCCTCCTGCGGCGTCGTGTAGACCATGACGCCCCGTGTATGCCCGTCCACGTCTACGAGCGGGAACACCGCGAAGTACCGTGGACCTTTCCGCGGCACGAGCCTGCCTTGACCAGCCGGAGACCTGGTGGCGCGCTCCACGATTCCGTCGTCGAGGCCCAGCCACCTGTATGCTTGCCGGGGCTTCACGGTGTCTCCGAAGCCGTCTCTGGCCGCCAGGGGGTCGCCGTTCGGCCCCACGTAGAGCACGCCCAGCCCGGTCACGTCGGCCATCGACCGGACGAGCTCCCCGGCGTAGGTCTCGGGGGCTGGCAGAGTCTGGTCCTCCGGGTTGCGGAGCCCTTCGAGGAAATCGCCGGCCCCGACGTTGGCCGTCCGGGCGCGCCGGGCGAGGAGGTCGCTCTCGGTGTCCACCAGCCTGTCCTGGGCGAAATAGTAGAGAACCAGGCCAATCACCAGGCTGGTCACGGCCGAGATGCCGACGAGGGCTATGAAGATACGGGCCCTGAAGCTCGGTCTCGGAAAGCGTCCGGTTTTCCCCTGCATGTCTACCTCGCGCCTCCGCTGCTTCCCCGGATCTTCGTCCTCTCAGGAGGCGCGGGCGGCCCGGTAGCCCACGCTCGGAACGGTCTGGATGATCTTCGGCTTCGATGGATCCCGCTCGATCTTGCCGCGCAGCCGGCTGATATGTACGTCTATGTAGCGGCTGGCCAGGTAGTGCTGTCCCGTGGAGACGGCGTCTGAGATCTGCGTCCGGGTGAAAGCCTGGCCAGGACGCCGCATGAGCAGGGCGAGTATCTTGAACTCCGTGGGCGTGAGCTCCAGGGGCTCTCCACCCTTGCTGACGGTGTACCCTGTAGGGTCCAACTCCAGCGTCCCGAGCTTCACGATGCCGTCCCGGCTTCTGCCTTCCTGACGCCCGAACCTGCGCAGGATAGCCTTGATGCGGGCGAGCAACTCCTTGGTGTCGAAGGGCTTGGTTATGTAGTCGTCCGCCCCGAGCTCCAGCCCCACGACCTTGTCCACGGACTGGCTCTTGGCCGTCAGCATCACCACCGGAACGTCGCTCTGCTCCCGGATCTTCTGCAACACCTCGAACCCGCTAACGCGCGGCAGCATAACGTCCAGGACTACTAAGTCTAGCTTCTCCCGGCCCACAACCCGGAGCGCCTCCGTCCCGTCCTCCGCCGTAAGGACCTTGTACCCTTCAGACGCCAGCACGATGGACGTGACCTCCAGGAGCGCCGCATCGTCATCCACCAAAAGAATGTTCTCGTCCAAGCCCCGAAAATCCCTCCATGACCGCGCCGTCTCCAGAAACCCTATCCTACCTCATACGTGACCGTAATCGAATACCCTGCTTCTCTTATACCAGGCAGTATCGGACAAACAAGACTTGAAGGTCACGCGCTTAGATTTTATACTCTTTACGGTTTAGATATTTCCGAGCGTTCCAAGTAACCGGGAGGAAAAGTATGGGCAAGATCATCGGTATAGACCTCGGCACCACGAACAGTTGCGTGGCGGTGCTTGAGGGTGGAGATCCGGCGGTCATTACCAACTCCGAGGGCGAGCGTACGACGCCTTCGGTCGTGGCTTTCGACAAGAAGAGTGGTGAGCGGCTGGTCGGGCAGTTGGCCCGCCGGCAGGCCGTCACGAACCCGGACCGTACGATCTATTCGATCAAGCGCTTCATGGGCCAGCGTTACGACCAGGTCAAAGAAGAGGCCATGCGGGTTGGCTACGAGATCAAGTCTGGTTCCGGTGGGGATCTGCGGGTAGAGGTGTCGGACAGGGAGTATTCGCCGCCGGAGATCTCCGCGATGACCCTCCAGAAGCTGAAGCGGGACGCTGAGGATTATCTGGGCGAGGAGGTTACCGAGGCGGTCATCACCGCACCGGCCTACTTCGAAGACGCCCAGCGCCAGGCGACCAAGGACGCCGGCAGGATAGCCGGACTAAACGTCAAGAGGATCATCAACGAGCCAACGGCCGCGGCGCTCGCCTACGGGCTGGACAAGGAGAACGACCAGACCATCCTCGTCTTCGACCTGGGCGGCGGTACGTTTGACGTATCCATCCTGGAACTCGGTGAGGGAGTCTTCGAGGTCAAAGCGACGAGCGGCAACAACCACCTCGGCGGCGACGATTTCGACCAGAAGATAGTCGAGTGGATGGTGGCCGAGTTCAAGAAGTCCGAGGGCATAGACCTTGGCAAGGACAAGATGGCGACCCAGCGCCTCGTCGAGGCGGCCGAGAAGGCCAAGCGGGAGCTGTCATCGACGACGAGCACCTCCATCAACCTGCCCTTCATAACCGCCGACGCGAACGGCCCGAAGCACCTGGATCTGACGCTCTCGCGGGCGCAGTTCAACAACCTGACCGCGGACCTGGTCGAGGCCACGGCCGGGCCGATGCGCCAGGCCATGGGCGATGCGGGCTTGAAGGCCGGCGACATAGACCAGGTGATACTGGTCGGAGGTTCGATCCGCATTCCGGCGGTGCAGGAGAAGGTCAAGGAGCTGACCGGCAAGGAGCCGCACCGGGGCATCAACCCGGATGAGGTCGTCGCCATCGGCGCCGCCATCCAGGCCGGCGTGCTCGCGGGCGAGGTCAAGGACGTGCTCCTCCTCGACGTTACGCCCCTCAGCCTCGGCATCGAGACCAAGGGCGGGGTGATGACCAAGCTGATCGAACGCAACACCACCATACCTACGCGCAAGGGTGAGACTTTCACCACCGCCGACGACAATCAAGGTTCGGTGGAGATCAAGGTGTTCCAGGGCGAGCGCGAGATGGCTATGTACAACAAGCTCATCGGCAACTTCCAGCTCGTCGGCATCCCGCCAGCGCCGAGGGGTGTACCTCAGATCGAGGTTTCTTTCGATATCGACGCGAACGGCATAGTGAACGTGGGGGCGAAGGACCTGGGCACGGGCAAGGAGCAGCGGATCACGATCACCGCTTCCAGCGGCCTCTCGGATACGGACATCGAGCAGATGGTCCGCGACGCGGAGTCGCACGCGGAGGAGGACACCCGCCGCCGCGAGGAGGCCGACGTCCGCAACAACACGGACAACCTAATCTACACCGTGGAGCGTTCGCTGAAGGATGTGGACGGTAAGGTGGACCCGAACACCAAGCTCGATATAGAGCGGGCCATAAAGGAAGCCCGCGAGGCGCTTGCGGCCGAAGACATACAGGAGATCAAGGTCAAGCAAGAGGCCCTGATGACCGCCTCCCACGCGCTCTCCCAGCAACTTTACCAGCAGGCCCAGGAGGAGCAGGAGGGAGCCTCCACCGGCGGGGGGCCCGAGAGTCCGGACGACGACGTGGTCGAGGACGCCGAGATCATAGACGATGAGGACGATCAGGCAGAACGGAAGTAAGCAACAACCTGAAACCCGACCGGGCGGGGAGATCCCTTGTGGGTTCCCCGCCCGTCTACCCGCTCACCCACAGGAGGATGCGGAGTTTTGAGCAGCGAAGAGCAGCGCCGCCAACCCGAGCAGGAACCCGAAACCTCGAACACGGAAGACGGCGCCGGAACGAACGCCGAAGAGGATTCGGCGCTAATCGAAGAGCCGCAAGGCTCTGCTTCGGACCCGGCGTCCGTCGAGCCGCCGGATGAGGAGCCATCTCCGGCGGGAAGTGCCGCGGACGTGGAAGACCTGACGGAAGAGGAGCCCGGCGTCACCGAAGAAGAAGTGGCTGCCCTCGCCGCCGAGCTGGATGACGTCCGCCAGGAGCGCGACCGGTACCTGGATTCTCTGATGCGCCTGAAGGCCGAGTTCGATAACTCGCGCAAGCGCCAGGAGCGCGAGAGGGAGCGCGTATTGCTGTCGGCCTCCGAGAGGCTCGTCACGGAGTTGTTGCCGGTCCTGGATAACCTGGACCGGGCGCTGGAGGTCGAGGGCGACGTGCGCGAGGGCGTGCGGGCTACCCGTGACCAGTTCGTGGACGTGCTAGGCCGGGAAGGACTTTCACCCGTAGCCTCCGATGGCGAAGCCTTCGATCCCAACGTCCACGAAGCCGTAATGGGCCAACCTTCCGACGAGCACGAGGAGGGGACGATCCTCCAGACCTTCCAGCAGGGCTACGTACTCAATGGTAGGCCCATCCGCGCGGCGAAGGTTGTGGTTGCGAAACAGGTTTAGGTATGGAGACGAAGGATCTTTACAAAGTCCTGGGGGTTTCCAGGGGTGCCTCTCAGGATGAGATCCGGCGCTCCTACCGGAAGCTGGCGCGCGAGAACCACCCGGACGCCAACCCAGACGACCCAGGTGCGGAGAACCGCTTCAAAGAAGTGCAGCACGCCTACGAGGTATTGTCCAACCCGGAGAAAAAGCGGGAATACGATGAAGGTCCGAGACCCTTCTTCAACCCGCAGGGCGGAACGCAGGGGCAGTACCGGGGCTCCACCGGCGGCTTCACGGACGTCTCCGATCTCTTCGAGAGCTTCGGCAGTTTCGGGGACGTCTTCGGGAAGGCACCGCGCACCGCGGCTACGCCTGCCCGCGGCAGGGATATCAGGGTCAGTGTCAACCTGAAGTTCAAAGATGCCCTGGCTGGTGTGACTACGCGGATCGGGGTGCCTGCGGAGGAGGGATGCGGGCAGTGCCGGGGTAGCGGGGCCGCGCCCGGAACGGCGCCGAAGACGTGCCCGGAATGCGGTGGGCGGGGGACGAAGAGCCTGGACCAGGGTTTCTTCGCGCTCTCGGAGCCGTGCTCGCGGTGCGGGGGGAACGGCAGGATTATCGAGAAGCCGTGCGACCGGTGCGGGGGCGCCGGAAGGGTGCGGCGGAACCGTCAGATCACGGTGAAGATACCGGCCGGGGCGAAGGATGGGATGCGGATACGAGTCCCTGGCAGGGGGCACGCGGGGGAGAAGGACGGACCAGTAGGTGACCTGTACGTGGTCACGCGGGTCGAGGAACATCCTGTCTTCAAGCGGCACGGCGACGACTTCGTGGTCGGGGTGCCGGTCAGCTTCGTGGAGGCGGCGTTGGGGGCGGAGATCCAGGTTCCCCGTCCCGGTGGCGGATCGGTTAGGCTGCGGCTGCCCGCCGGTACGCAGGACGGCAAGCAGTTCAAGGTGCGCGGGGCCGGGGCTCCGAAGCCGCGAACCGAAGAGAGTGGGAACCTCATAGTGCGGGTCTCGCTCGTAGTGCCAAAGAAGCTCAAGAAGCGAGAGCGTGAGATCCTGGAGGCACTCGCCGAGGAGCGGGACGAAGACGTGCGCGCGGGCCTGTTCCGGGAGGTAAGGGAGGTGGGCGCGTGAACCTCAGAAAGCGTCCGGTGTTCATGATAGGCGTCGCCGCCGAGCTCATCGGGGTGCATCCGCAGACGCTGCGAATGTACGAGCAGAAGGGTCTCCTCCGCCCGAGAAAGAGCATCAAGAACACCCGGCTCTATTGCCAGGAGGACGTGGACCTCGGGCTCCGCATCCAGGAGTTGACCCAGGAGTTGGGCATGAACCTCTCCGGGGCCAGAAGGGTGCTGGAAATGGAGCGCCGGCTCGCCAGGCTCGAAGTCGAGAACTCGCGCCTGCGCGAGGAGTTGGAACGGCAGCGGGAGGAGCATAGCCGGGCGGTGGAGGAGGTGCATCGCAGCTACAAGCGGGAGCTGGTGCCCGTTCCCCGCGGCGAGTTGGTGCGGAACACGCGGATCGTGCGGGGTGGTCGCAGCATGAGGAAAGACCTCTGATGGCGCAGAGCATGCACTGCTACCGGCATCCCAGGCGGGAGACGCGGGTCTCGTGCGCCACGTGCGGGCGTCCGATCTGCACGGAGTGCATGGTGCAGACGGATGTGGGGATCAAGTGCCCAGACGACGCCCGGCTGCCCCGTGGCGCCCTGGCGGGAGCGATGAAGCCCGCCCAGGTCGCCAGGACATTCATCACCGGAGCCGCCGTGGCGATTTTCGGCATCCCGGTCGCTTACGTTATCTTCCAGGTCGGTTTCGTCACCTTCATACTCTCGGCCCTGGCCGGCTACGGCGCCGGGATCTTCGTTCACCGCGCCGGCGGACGCAACGGTGGGCCGCTTGCAATGGCCGTCTCCGGTGTCGCAGTGGCAATAGCTTTCGCCCCGAAGCTGGTGCCACCGCTTATGGCCGGCGTCTTCCCGACCTTTGTGCTGCTCCCGGCGCTCGTGGCCGTCGGATTCGCCGTGTACAACAGCCGCTGACCTGTACCGTCGGCGCAGGTGTTTCGCATCGCAAACTCGCCTGCCGGGGCATGCAAGTGCTGGTGTGACCAATTGGGGCTATGGTAAATTAGTCTGCGCGTGGCGAGGTCACCGAGTTCCGCGAGGGCGTACACCGAAGGGTGGATCTTGTACCTGGGAAACCTTTCCCGAGAGGCCAGAGAAGTCATGGATACGGCGCACGAGGTCGTGCGCGGGGGACGCTCGAACCTGCTCGGCACGGAACACGTCCTCTTCGCTCTGCTGGCCCAGCAGGATGGCGCGGTGCGGAGGGTATTTCTGGAACTCGACCTGAACCTCGGCATGGCCGAGACCAAGGTCAAGGACGCCATCCGGCGTCTGGAGCTCTCGCGTCCGGTCTCGGCCGAAGATCGCGTCTACCCTACCCAGCGGACCAAGCAGGCGATGACCCTCGCGGTGGAGGAGGCCCAACGCCTCAACGAGGATATGGTGGGGCCGGAGCATCTCCTGCTCGGACTGCTCCGTCTAGGCGAGGGCGCGGCCTTCAGGGTGCTCAAAGCGGTGAACTTCACCGAGGATGACACGCGGCGGTTCCTGGAGCAGGCCGGCGGGGGGATGGGGGAGCTCTCGGCCAACCCTGACAGCATGCTCGCCAAGCACACCATCAACCTCACCGAACTCGCCCGCGACGGCAAGCTCGACGCGGTGGTCGGGCGTGAAGGCGAAATCCGGCGCCTCGTCCAGATTCTGGGTCGCCGCACCAAGAACACCCCGGTCCTGATCGGGGAACCCGGCGTCGGCAAGACCAGCATAGCCGAGGGGCTGGCCCAGAAGATCGTCGCCGGCCGGGTGCCGGAGTTCTTGAAGGACCGCCACATCCTGGCGCTGGACATGGGCTCGCTGATGGCCGGGGCCAAGTTCCGCGGGGACTTCGAGGAGCGCCTGCGGGCCACGCTGAACGAGGTGAAGAACTCCGACGGCCGTTTCATCCTGTTCATAGACGACCTGCACAACGTCGCCAGGATGGGTTCGGCGGGCGGTGGTATGGCGGGGGATATCCTCAAACCCGCGCTGGCGCGGGGCAACGTCCGCATCATCGGCGCTACCACCATAGACGAGTACCGCAAGCTCATAGAGCCTGACGCTGCGCTGGAGCGCCGCTTCCAGTGCATCTCCGTCGAGGAACCGTCCGAGGTGGACACAATCCGCATCCTGCGCGGACTCCGGGACCGCTACGAGGAGCACCACGGCGTCGAGATCACGGACGAAGCGCTCCAGGCCGCGTCCAGCCTCGCCCACCGCTACATCGCCGACCGCTTCCTGCCGGACAAGGCCGTAGATCTCCTGGACGAGGCGGCCAGCCAGGTACGCATAGACGCCACCATGCCGGACGAAGCTCCTTCACCGGATGGAGACTTCAACGGAAACTCAGACGGTAACCTGGATGGTAATGGTGCCATGCAGGATGGGCACGAAAAGGTCGATGGCCGGATAGTCCGGGGAGGCCGCCAGAAAGCTGCGGTGAATCGGGAAGAGATCGCACGCGTCGTCAGCGCGTGGACCGGCATACCCGTGACTAGGATGCTAAAGGACGAGGCCGAGCGGCTGCTCTCCATGGAGGAGGCGTTGCACCGGCGTGTGATCGGCCAGGTACCCGCGGTGGACGCCGTCTCGGAGGCCGTGAGGCGGGCGCGGGCGGGACTCGCCGCCCCGAACCGGCCTATAGGCAGCTTTATCTTTCTCGGCCCGACGGGGGTCGGAAAGACCGAGCTGGCCCGCGCTCTCGCCGAATACCTCTTCGATGACGAAGATGCCATGATCCGGCTGGACATGTCCGAGTACATGGAGGCCCACGCCGTCAGCCGGCTGGTCGGTTCTCCGCCCGGATACGTCGGCTACGACGAAGGCGGACAGCTAACGGAGGCCGTGCGGCGCCGTCCTTACTCGGTACTCTTGCTCGACGAGATCGAGAAAGCCCACCCTGACGTGTTCAACATGCTCCTCCAGATCCTTGAAGACGGACGTCTCACGGACAACAAGGGCCGGACGGCCTCCTTCGACAACGCCGTCATCATCATGACTTCCAATGTGGGGGCGGAACTCATACCCGGCTCCCGCGAGATGCTGGGTTCATACGAGAAGATCCACGGCCGCCTCGTGCAGAAGCTGCACGCCTTCTTCCGCCCCGAGTTCCTGAACCGGGTGGACGAGGTCATTGTCTTCCACGCACTGGGCGAGGAGGAGTTGATCCGGATCTCCGACCTCCTGCTGGAGGGCGTCCGGCGCCTGGCAGCGAGCCAGGGTATCGCGCTGGACTTCTCGCTCGCGGTCAAGCGCAGGATCTCCCGGGAAGGCGAAGATTCCATCTTCGGTGCCCGTCCTCTGCGGCGTGCCATCCAGAAAAGGATAGAATCCCCCCTCAGCAAAGAAATAATCTCCAGCCGCTTCGGACACGGCGCGACCGTCCGTGTGGACGTTGGATCCCTCGGCCAGATAACCTTCGAGCGTACGGATCAAGCATCCAAACGCCCCGCAGCCTCCAGGAACCCCTGAAACACTGCTTTAACCTTTAACCATGCGGATTAACCTGTGGATAACTCGGTGGATCAACCCCCGAAAACGCGTAAAACCGGGCTTTTGCACGTCAAAAAATGGCTGTCCCGAAGGTAGTCCCAATTACAGTTAACCTTAAGATCAAATTATATCTGTACTTCAGGTAAAGCTCCGAAAAATACTTTCAGAAAGCCTAGCGTAGCCTGAAGAGGCGTGCTAGGGTTGACCACATGAGAGAGGATATGGAGTACATCAGCGGGGTGTTGGACGAGTTGGAGGCCATCGTTCAGGACGCTTCTAGTGTGCCTATGCGCAAGGGCCGGGCGGTGGTGGATCGGGCGGACATGCTCGTTATGTTGGACGAGTTGAGGGGGTCCTTGCCCGCCGAGCTTTCTGAGGCCGAGGCCGTTCGCCGGGAGTGCGCGGCCGTGGTGGCGGCGGCAGAGGAGGATGCGCGCCGGATCGTGGAACTCGCGCACGAGCGCTCGGACGCCCTGGTCGAGGACACGGAGCTATACCGGCGTTCCCAGCGGCATGCGGACGAGACCGTGGATCGGGCGGAGCGTTACGCCGAGGAGATCTCCGGCGGCTCCGAGGTGTATCAGGATCGGGTGATGGGACAGTTGGAGAACTGGTTCGAGGACTCCATCGTCTCGGTCGGAGAGTCCCGCCGCGAGTTGAACGGCGCCCCGGTGCGCCGGCCCGCTCCGCAGCCTGAACCCACGGAAGAAAACAGTAGCGGGGAAGACTGGCGGGCAAGCTCGGCGTAGGCTGATCGTTCGCTCCAAACTCGCGGAGCCCCGCTTCGCAACCCCAGCCCTTCTCGTCGTAACCTCCGTAACTCCGCTGGAGTTACGGCCTTAGCCCCAGAAGACCATACCAGTAATCTCTCCTGAAAGATAAGCGTCCCGAAGATGTCCGGGGCGCCGCGCATAGTACCGAATCCGGGAGGAAGAATCTCCTGTCGCGTTCCTCGATGAGCCCAGCCCACTCTAGCCTGGAGATTCCTGCGGACAACTCTTCGCCCGTCAAGACGACCCGCTGATAATAGTCTACGCCGTCCCGGATCGTGGACGTATCGACGCCGCCGCGTTCATGCTGACCGGCGATGACGAGGAGGATGGTTGGGCCCCATGTTACCCGGTTGGGGGACGGCTCAGTGCTCATCGGGGGATGAGAGGGTGGTCTCGAGGGCTTCGAGGCGGAGGTTCATTTCATCGAGGGTCCTGTTGAGGTCGCCGGCCGCGGTCCGTGCGGCGCTCTCGCTCTCTATGGAGATGCGGACCACCCGCGCGCGCAGGTTCAGGAGACCGTCGAACGTGCCGGAGATCTCCTCGTCCGCCGCCCGAAGTTCCTCTTCAAGCCGCCCAAGGTCTTCGTCCTGCTCCGGGTTCGGTGGGGTTACGCGCGAGCGGAGGTCATCCACCGCTTCAGCGGCCTTCTCCCTGCGATGAGCGATGTCCACCATGCGCTCGGCCATCGCGTGGAGCTTCGGGATCGCATCGCCGAGCACGGCCCTGGTCACGTCGTCGGACTCTTCGATGGCGGTCACGACCTTCCTGTATACGGTCAGCGCCGCCTCGACCCTCTGGCGGGTTTCCCCCCGAGGTAGCCAGCGTACCCGGCGCTCCGGCGGGATGTCGTAGCCTTCCGGGCCGGGGCTGCCAGGCGTTGGCCCTGCAGTGCGGTCCCGCAAGACCCGCTCTCTGAATATGGGATCACGGAGGGACAGGAACACCAGGGCTGCGTAGGTGACGGCGGTAAGCGGCGGCATCCACCACAGGAGGGTGATGGCGAAGATGCCCACCCCTATCACCGGCACGACCACGTTCATGGGGCGCAGGATGGCGGCCCGGAGCACCCGGCGACGCTCTTCAGGGGAGAGCGGGGCGCGTTCGGAGGCTTCGCGCGGAGCGCGCCGGTCAGGCTCCCGCATCTTCCGGTCCGTCCGGCGGCTGTATCCGCACCCGTCCGCCCACCTTCAGAGAGAGGGCCTGGGCGGCGCTGCCCCGGTTTATGGCGAGGCTCAGGCGCCAGTGGGAATCGGGGACCAGGATCAACTCCCCCGCCTTCGCGGACCCGAAGGTCTCCACGTACTTGACCGCCATGTCACCGTCCCCCGCGTCCACCTTCACCGTGGAACCGTATCCGAACCCGGCCCTGTCCTCCAGAACGGAGAGCCTGGCGTTGCCGTAGCGGTCGATGGAGATGATGTGGGCCGAAAATCCGGCGTCCCTGTCGCCGTCCGCAGCATCCGGCACCTGCATGTCCACCAGGGAGATGGGATCTATCTCCTCCCCGACCTCCCCGATCTCGACGCCGGCCGCGAGGTGCGCCGCTGTTGGGGCGAATACGTCGCGGCCGTGGAAGGTGTTGGAGACGGGCTGCAGATGATAGTTGTCGTTGGTGAGGGCCACGGCCTCCACGGCGCCACCCATGGCCTCCGCGGCAGAAAGGAGAAGACCGTTGTCCGGCCCCACCAGGAAAGCCTCGCTGCTCGTGCGGAGGGCCACGCCCCGACGCTTGGTGCCGACGCCCGGGTCCACGATCGCAAGGTAGACGGCCTCGGCGGGCATGTAGCGGGTGGCGTGTTGCAGGATCTCCGCCCCCGCCTCCACCTTGAAGCCCGGGATCTCATGCGTCAGGTCCAGAATCTGGATGCCGGGAGCTATGGAGACCATCACGCCCTTGCATGTGCCGACGAAGTCGTCAGCGAGCCCGAAGTCCGAGAGGAAGCAGATGGGTCTCATGCCGATAGTATAGAACGATCAATGATCCGTCACCCGTCGGTGACGGCCCCTGATGACCGGCCGCCGCGGCTCCTTGCTAGGCTGAGCGGCTCTTGCCGAGGCCCAGGGCCTGCACCATGAGGCGGAAGTCCTGCGGGCGGCTCGCGGCCTTCAGGGCTTCCTCGTAGTCGATCCGTTCTTCCTCGACGAGCTTCAGCAGGCCCTGATCGAAGGTCTGCATCCCATAGTACTCGCCCTCTGAGATGGCCTCCTGTATGTGGCCGGTCTGGGCCGGGTCCAGGATGAAGTCCTGAATGCGCCCGGTGGTGACCATGACCTCGCAGGCCGGCACCCGGCCCTTGCCGCCCTGCGTGCGGATCAAACGCTGGCCGATTATGCCCTTGAGCGTACTGGCGAGCATGGTGCGCACCTGCGCCCGCTCGTGTGGCGGGAAGAGGTCTATCATGCGGTTGACGGTCTCGGTGGCGTCCAGGGTGTGTAGCGTGCTGAGGACGAGGTGCCCCGTTTCCGCGGCGGATAGGGCTATCTGCGCGCTCTCCGCGTCCCGGATCTCGCCGATCAGGATGATGTCCGGGTCCTGGCGCAGCACACGCCTCAGGGCCCGCGCGAAGGAGGCCGTGTCGGCCCCTACCTCGCGCTGGTTGATGAGACACTTGTCATCAGTGTGCAGGAACTCTATGGGGTCCTCGATGGTGACGATGTGCTTTGGCACAGCGTGGTTGACGAGGCTGAGCATGGAGGCAAGCGTCGTGGACTTGCCGCTGCCCGTGGTTCCGGTGACCAGGATGATCCCGCGTTCCTCGAAAGCCAGCCGCTTGATGACTTCCGGCAACCCGAGATCCTCGAACTTGGGTATCCCGAACGGGATGAACCTCATGACTATGGAGACGTTTCCCCGCTGCCGGAAGCCGTTGACCCGGAAGCGGCCCACTCCCGCGACGGCATACGAGAAGTCGGCTTCTCCTTCTTCCTCGAAGGTCTCGATCAACTTCTCCGGGATGATCTCCCTCAATATCCCCTCGGTGTCTGCCGGACGCAGCTCCTCGTGGCCCTCCAGCAAACCGAGGTCGCCGTGTACCCGGATCATGGGCATAGACCCCACCTTCAGATGCAGGTCGCTCCCGCCCAACTCGACCATCTTGCTTACCAGTGGATCCACTTTGCTGGTCTGAAGTTCCATCGCTACCTCTGCACCTCTCTACCTCGTGTCCCGGACCTTGCCCCAGATTTTATCGGCCACCCCAAATCCACACTTTAGCTCGCCCCTCGCGCATTGGAAAGAGCCACACACGCTTACCGCTCGCCGCACGAAGGCGAAAAATCAGCCCGTGGGGGTTGGGACTACAGATCCCCCAGACCCTTCCAGGCTGGAATGTCTGCATGTAAACCTTAAACTTATATCACCTTCGATCACTGGTTCATGCAAAATGCGTGGCGGTTCGCAAACTGTGCGCGATTCAACATGTTGTGCCAGGCCCTTGCTGGAGGCGAACATATCGTGTGTGCGCTGACCGTGCCATGAGTTTTTCCTTTACTTAAAGCGTATGAGACAGGTTGCGCCGGTACATTGGTGATGCTAACTTTGACCTTGGGCGCGCCTTGCAACACCTGAGGCTCGGTTTAAATCTTGGGTTCAGAGGCGGGCCTGTTATGGGTCTCATCAGCAGGGAGGGGTGGTGGGGCCCGGATCAAGGCTCTTTATGGGAAGAGCCGCCTGCCCGGGGGTGTCACGGTCTCGACCGTCGTATCTCCGGGCTTTCTTTTGGCTATCAGCGGGCGCGTCCTGACCGCTAGGAAAAGATCGGGGCTGCGGTGCTTGTATAGGCGGTGAGCCAGTGGAGGTCTTCCTCGGTGAAGGGTTCGGTGGAGAGGCGGGTGGCGTAGACGACGCCGACGGTGCGGCCTCCGGTGGCGACGGGGACGGCCAGGGAGTTGGTCCAGCGGGTGTTGGTGCGGGCCTGTGGGAGGCGGCGGGGGCCGGTTACGGCGAGGGTGGGGTGGGTGGTTCGGACGATCAGCTCCACGAGGCTCCTGTCGTGTTCGGAGAGATCATGGGACGTGGGATCGCCGATGGGGGTGAGGTCGGGAGTCCGGATCAAGGCTACCCTGTCAGCTTTGAGCTCCTTTCGGATGTCCTCGGCTATCTGTTTCGGGGGGGATTCGGGATCGAGGTTCTTTGGGAGCGAAGGCCGGAAGACGAGCCGGCTGGAAAGGATGAAGTTGACGCTCGTACCGGCCACGATGCCGAGGAGGTTGAAGATCGCGTAGAACGGAAAGGCGTCCGAGACGTACTTCAGCAGCGGATAGTACACGGCGAAGTTCGCCCCTATGCCCATAATGGCGACCGGGTACGCCAGGGCGCCGCGCAAGAGGAAGTGTATGCGGCTGGAGTGGCGCACGTCGCGCCAGGTGAAGGCGTTGTTGAGGAGGAAGTTGCTGAGGATGGAGAGGCCCACGGCGAACATCCAGGCTATAACCTTGTGGGCGTCCACGTACTCGGCCAGGAATATCAGGGTCACCATGTTCACCAGCACGCCAGACGCCCCGACTAGGGCAAATTTCCAGAATCGCCCCGCTGATGGCACGTACCAGAATAGGCTGGCTATGTGGGCCAGGTACTCCACGCCCTGGCGGAGACCCGCCTTCGAGACGCCGCTCTCCCGTGACCGGAAGCTAAACGGGACCTCGACCACCCGCAGCTCCGGCGCGCACACGAGTATCTCAAGTAGCACCTTGAACCCGGTGGGACGGAACTGGATGCCGGAGACGGCCTCGTTTCTGACCAGGAAGAAGCCGGTCATCGGGTCGGTAGTCTTGCGAGCCTCCTTGAACAGGATGCGGGCCAACCACTTGCTGCTGACGGAGACCGCCCGGCGCACCGGTCCCGAGAGCCCCTCGTAATTGCCGCCGCGGGCGTAGCGGCTCGCCACCACCACGTCCGCATCCGACCGCCGCGCAGCCTCCAGCATCTCGCGCACCTTCTCGGGTGGATGCTGGAGGTCGGCGTCCATCACGCAGGTGTAGACGCTTTGGCCCGAGACTGCGTCCATCCCGGCGGTGACGGCCGTCGAGAGACCTCCCTCCCGGTCCGTACCTTCGCGGTGTATCACGGAGATCCGGGCGTCCTCCCCGGCAAGATCCCGTACGATGGACGGCGTTTCGTCCGTGGAGTCGTCAACGAAGATCACCCGGTAGTCCACCCCCGCGAGGCTCTTCCGCAGCCGGCGTACCAGCAGGGCTACGTTGGCCGCCTCGTTCCGGGTGGGTATCACCAGCGTCAGAAGCGTGACGTCCGGCGCGGGCTCTTCCACTGTGCGATGATCCGCCACATGCCCGCTCGTCGCCGTCCGCTCTTCCTCTCTCATGGCCGGCTCAAGGCTAGCACACCGGGCGAAACGAGCCCAGAAAGATAAACTGTTCTCCGTTGGACTCAAGAGCATCCACGGAGGTGTGAGGTGGCGACGGAAAACCACGAACGGGCCCACGTATACGTCTCGGGCCAGGTGCAGGGGGTCTTCTTCCGGGACGCGACCCGTCAGAAAGCCCAAGAGCTCGCCCTCAGCGGCTGGGTCAGAAACCTCCCCGACAGCCGCGTCGAGGCGATCTTCGAGGGGCCATCAGACGAAGTGCGCCAGGCGGTCCGGTGGTGCGAGGGCGGCACGTCCGAGGCTAGCGTGGAGCACGTAGATGCGGCCTTCGAGGAAGCCGGGGGCGATCTCGAAGGCTTCGAGGTCCGGTGAACCCCGAGTACAAGATACCGGTAGATCTCCGCCGACTGCTAGATCAGGAACGCGTAAAGGTCGTCAGCAGCCGCGAAATCGACTACGGTACCCAGTACCGGCTCGCCCGCGACGACGAGACCGAAGTCCTCAACGTCTACCGCACGGGCAAAGTATCTACTGGAAGTAGAGCTTCAAGCCTGCGGAAATTGCTGGAAAGCTGGCGATTGTCCAGGAATGCGCAAAAGAGGACGAGGGCAATGGGGGAAGGAGGGGCTCCTTTCGGGCCGAAACCCGTTCTAGATGGTACGTCTAGAATCGGAATAGACGAATCAGGCAAGGGCGACTACTTCGGGCCTTTGGTGGTGGCCGGGGTACGGATTCTAGGCGAAAAAGCGGCAAAGGCACTGCAAGAACTCAACGTCCGCGACTCGAAAAAGATAGAGTCTCGGGCGGTTCGGCGGATGGCGGTCCACATCCCGGAGGCTGTGGGGAATGAGAACGTCCACATCCTGGCACTCTCTCCCCAGGAGTACGAGACGCGCCGAATCAGGTCCGGGAGTATCAACCTGCTGCTCGACGAGCTAGACGCTGAAATCATAGGCAAGCTTAAAGCTGAGGTAGAGGTGATCGTCGTGGATCAATATGCGGCGTCCGCGCGGGAGAATCTGGCGCCGTTCGTGCCGGAAGGAGTGCGGCTGGAGGTGCGGACGCGGGCTGAGGACGACGCCGCAGTGGCGGCTGCCTCCATCGTGGCGCGGGCGCGGTATCTGGAGGAGTTGGAGAGCCTTTCGGGGCGAGTGGGGTTCGCGCTGCCGCTGGGCGCTACGCACGTTGTAGATGCCGGACGGCGGGTGTACGGAGGGCGGGGGATGGCGGGACTGGAAGAGGTGGCGAAGGTGAGTTTTCGGACGACGCGTAAGGTGACGGGAGGATGACGATGATAGATCTTCGTAGCGACACGGTGACCCGGCCGACGGAGGGGATGCGGCGGGCGATGCTGGAGGCTCCCGTCGGGGACGACGTGTTCGGGGAGGACCCGACCGTCAACCGGCTGGAGGAGTACGTGGCGGCGCTGCTCGGCAAAGTGGCGGCAATCTACGCCCCATCTGGGACGATGACCAACCAGATCGGGGTTTTTGTCACTACCAATAGGGGCGACGAGGTCCTGCTTCACGAAGACGCCCACATCTTCAACTACGAGGGCGGGGCCCCGGCCTTGCTCTCCGGCGTGCAGGTGAGGACGCTATCCGGTGAACGTGGTGTGATCTCACCCGACACCCTGCGAGACGCCATCAGGCCGGAGAACGTCCACTTCCCGCGCCAGCGTCTCCTGTGCCTGGAGAACACTCATAATCGCGCCGGTGGCGCGGTGTTCCCACCGGAGGACTTCGCTGCGGTCTCCGAAGCGGCGAGAGAACAGGGCCTCAAGGTGCATCTGGACGGTGCTCGCCTCTTCAACGCCCAGGCCGCGACCGGTATCCCGGCCCGCGAGTGGTGCGAGCACGCCGACACCGTCTCCGTCTGTTCCTCGAAGGGTCTCGGCGCGCCCGTCGGGTCGCTGCTCGCCGGTGACGAAGCGGCCATCCGGGAGGCGCGTCGGGTCCGCAAGGCTTTCGGCGGCGGGATGCGCCAGGCCGGCATCGTCGCCGCCGGCTCCCTCTACGCCTTCGAGCGCAACATCGAAAGGCTCCCAGAGGACCACGAGAGCGCCCGGAAGCTGGCGGACGGCCTGAGAGAAGCCGGCTACGCCATCGCGCCGCCCGAGACCAACATCGTGCTCGTCGAGAGCGACGACCCGGCAGGACTCATCGAGGCTCTCGAACGCGCCGGCGTGCTTGCGACGCTGGGCTCCGCGCCCGCCGGGGGCCGCCCAGGCACCGTCCGTCTGTGTACCCATCTCGACGTGGATGATGAAGCCGTGGAAGCCGCCGTGGAGGCAGCCACGCGGGTCGCGGTGGCGAGCGCACGATAATGGGCCGGGCCGCCTTATCAGCCGGCCATCTTCGCCATGTCGTCGCCGTGACGGGGATCGTACGCGGCCCGGATGACCGCGTGCTCCTCGTTCGGGGACGACATCGTGGATGGGAGCCGCCGGGAGGACAGGTGGAACACGGTGAAGATCTCGTGACGGCGCTCAAGCGCGAGGTTTCGGAAGAGAGCAACTGCGAGATCGAGGTTGGAGGTCTTGCCAGCGTATGCTCGAACCTGGGTAGGCGAGTAGAAGATGTGCCGGAACAAGTACATTTCATGTTCAAGTGTAGCTGGCTGCGAGGAGAGCCTCGCGCTGGCGAGGAATGTGTAGACGCAGGATGGTTCTCCGTGCGGGAGTCGCTGCGTTTGGTGACCGCGCCGCAACAAAAGGACAAGCTGCTCGATGCCCTGGCCGAGGAATCCGGAGCGCCTTATCGGGCTTTCAGAACCCGTCCTTACGAGCTCGTACTGGAGCTGAATTCAGGGTGAAGATCCGCGTTTCTCCGATTACTCCAAAGGCTGTTGGATCTCTACGAAAACTCCTCGAAGAAGCCTTGAGAGATGGGGAACCCTTCCCCAGCGAATTCGTGGAGCGGCTACGCGGCGCGGTCACGTCCGGTGTGCTGGAGATCCTGGTCGCCAGCGTCGCAGACCGCACGGTCGGCGTTGCCGTAGTCGCTTACCGTCCCAGCATCTCCGCGGCGGCCGACTTCGCGAGCGTGGAGGAAGTCCATGTGCTGCCCGGAGAACGGGGCAAGGGTGTCGGACGGGCGCTGCTGGAGGCCGTCGAGAGGCAGTGCACCGCTCGTGGCGTCTCCTACATCGAGGCCCAGACCGACGATGAAGCGATGGCGTTCTATACTGCGTGCGGTTACGAGGAAGAGCCGGATGTGCGCGTAATGTCGCGCTCCGCCGCTTTGTAGAGGGCGATTCCGGTGCCCGTGTGATTCTCCAGCGGGACGTTTGACGGCTAGAACTCCAGCACCTCGTACACCGAGACCTCGCGGAAGCCTAGCTCATCATAGAATTTGCGGGCCCTCTCGTTGGCGGCCGCGACCTGGAGAGAGACGCCGTTCGCGTGCCTCTGCCTCGCCCACGACGCGACGTTCTCCATGAGGGCGTGGCCGACGCCGAGGCTCCGGTGATCCGGCGCCACGAACACGTCGTCCACGGAGGCCCACGTCTTCGAGCGGAAGGTGAGAGAGCCTTCCCTGAGTTCTCCGGAGATGAAACCGATGGTTCTCCCACCCGAGACCGCGACGAAGAGGAAGGAGTTCCTGCCGCCCGCCATCTCGGCCAGGAAGCGGCGCATCGTCTTCTCCGCGCCGGGGGATGCATCGTAGACGGCGTCGTAGGAGGCGTGTTCTTCGGCGCTCTGCATCCAGAGCCGGGCCGCGTCGGCGGCGTATTCCCGGTTTCCGGGCCGGATGGTGAATTCCTCTCTCGCCACACCCGAATCCTATCGGATGTGATAGTCCCCGTTGCGGAACCGGAGGATGAGGGCTGGGGTATGATGCCCTCGACACCGCGAGCAGAGGGGCCGAACACGAAGCGCAGCGCCGGGAAGTCCAGCGGAAGGCTCTGGGAGGTTGACGCCGCGCGGGGGGTGGCGATCCTCATGATGGCCCTCTACCACACGATGTACGATCTGGACACGTTCGGAGGATACCCTGTCTCCTCGACCTCCGGGTTCTGGAGGTTCTTCGCGGACGCCACAGCGTTCTCGTTCCTGTTCCTGGTGGGCGTCTCGCTCGCCATAAGCCACGCCAGGGCCCGTGCCCGACGTCCGGAGGGGAGCCTGTTCAGCAAGTATCTGCTCCGGGGCCTCTTCGTACTTGGTTGGGGGATGGCCCTGACGGTCGTTAGCCTGGCGCTCGGGATGGGCGTCATCGCCTTCGGGATTCTGCACCTGATCGGGGTTTCAATCATCCTCGCCTACCCCTTCCTGAACCTTCGACTCCCGAACCTGTTGCTCGGTCTCTTCATCGTGGCCGTGGGGATGTACCTGCAGGGCCTGGACCTGGTGTCGGAGAGCCCGTGGCTACTGCCTTTCGGGGTCGTGCCGGAGGGTTGGATCATGCCGGATTACCGTCCTTTGTTGCCGTGGTTCGGGGTCGTCCTGATCGGGCTGTTCGCGGGCAACGTCTTGTACGGAGGCGGAAAGGCTCCGTTCGGAAGAGTGAAGGGACCGTTGATCGCGGAGCCGCTCGGGGCGCTCGGACGCTGGTCGCTCGCGATCTACCTGGTCCACCAGCCCATCATCGTCGCGACGCTTTCCGCGCTAGGGATAATCCGGCTCGGAGGGATATAGGAAGTATTCTTGGACTTTTATTCTTCTCGCCTACGGGGTATAGTGCCCAGCGCGAAGCGTTGCGAGGGCGATCTGAGGAGGGCCGCTTAAAGAAATATTACGTTCGACCGATAGCTACCGGGTAAGCTGGGCGGAACCGTTGAGGCTTGCGGGTAGAGAGGACAACCGAAAGCGCCAGGACTCCGGTTCGCAAAAACGAGGCGGAGTTGACGAGGCAGACGTTCATCGAAGTATTCGGCGGGTGCGTCTCGGCTTCCAGGGCGGTCGTCAGGACGGCGACAAATCCCGGCGGTGACGCCGGGGACAAAGCGCCGTTCGAGCCCCGAGAAGGTTCACCTGTTCTCCCTACCTCCTCTCGACCGGCTCCTGCCCGTGAAGGGACGAGGAGGTAAGCGTATGTGCGGCATCGTGGGTTACGTCGGCAAGGAGCGGTGTGTGGAGGTCCTGATGGAGGGCCTGCGCCACCTGGAATACCGGGGATACGACTCGGCGGGGTTGGCTCTCCAGACACCGGAAGGGATCGAACCCGTCAAGCAGGTGGGCCCGCTGGAGAACCTGGCCGGGGCCCTCGGCAACCGGGACGGGGACTTCTTCCGGGTGCGGGCCGGGGTGGGTCACACCCGCTGGGCGACGCACGGCCGGCCGACTGAGGCAAACGCGCACCCGCACCTCGGCGGCGATGGAACCCCCCCCATGGTCGCCGTGGTCCACAACGGCATCATCGAGAACCATGCGGAACTGAAGGAAGAACTCGCGAGACGTGGGTGGACGTTCCGTTCCGAGACGGACACCGAGGTAATGGCGCACCTGCTCGCCGAGCGGGTCGAGGCGGGTGAGCCACTGCGAGAGGCGCTTGCCGCAACGCTCGGGCGGTTGGAGGGTTCTTTCGCCGTCGCGGCGGTCAGCGCGCACGAACCGGAGAAGATAGTTGCGGCCCGGCGCCAGAGCCCGCTGGTGGTTGGCCTCGGCGACGGAGAGAACTTTCTGGCGAGCGCCGTCCAGGCGTTGCTCGGGGAGACGAGGAAGTTCCTGGTCGTGGAGAACGGTGAGATCGTGGAGATCACCGAATCTTCCATCGAAATCTTCGACCTCGCTGGCAACACTATCGAGCGCGAACCCTTCGAGGTGGACTGGAGCGCGGACGCCGTCGAGCTCGGCGGCTTCGAGGACTTCATGCTCAAGGAGATCCACGAGCAGCCCGGCGCCCTCGGCGCGACCCTGCTGGGCCGTCTCGACGCCGACAGCACGGTGGACCTCTCGGAGTTGAACCTCGACCTCTCCACTGTGGACCGGATCGTGGTGGTCGCCTGCGGCACCGCCCTGCACGCCGGCCTCCTCGGCAAGCACGCCATCGAACGGTACGCCCGCATCCCCGTCGAGGTCGCTGTAGCCAGCGAGTACCGGTACGCCGATCCCATAGGGGACGAGAATACCCTCGTTATCGCCATAAGCCAGAGCGGGGAAACGACGGACACCCTGGCGGCCGTGGAGGCCGGGCGGGAGTTCGGCGGACAGGTTCTTACCATAACCAACACGCAGGGTTCGCTCATCACCCGCGAGGCTGATGCCGTGCTGCTCACCAAGGCCGGCCCCGAGATAGGCGTCGCCGCTACCAAGACCTTCGTCTCCCAGGTCGCCGCCCTCGACCTTCTCGCCCTGAAACTCGCCCGCCTCCGGGAAACTATGCCTGAAGAGGATCTCCTGTCCCTCGGCTGCGCGCTGCGGCTAGTGCCGGAGAAGGTCGAGGAGGCTCTAGGCCTGCTCGAGAACCGCATGGAGGCAGCAGTAGAGGTTTTCGAGGGGGCGCGTTGCTCGCTCTTCCTTGGGCGTGGGATCGCCTTCCCGGCGGCGCTCGAAGGGGCGTTGAAGCTCAAGGAGATCTCCTACCTCCCCTCCGAAGGCTATCCATCCGGCGAAATGAAGCACGGTCCTATAGCCCTCGTGGACGAGCACTGCCCCGTCGTCGTCGTCCTGGGCGACGGCC
>JACCTS010000150.1 GCA_013812245.1 Rubrobacter sp. | reverse complement strand
CCAGGCGCCACAGGCTGATCTTCTGCCACCCGTCCCGCTCGTAGCGCTGAACCTGCTGTTGGGTCATGCCAAGGAGCTCGCCAAGCTCTGCCTGGGTAAGGCCGCGGGCTATACGCGCATTGGTGAGGAGTTCTCCCAAAGAGTCCAGGTCGTCAGCACCGAAGGAGAGTAGACGTCCCTCCTTGAGGTCCTCGTACTCGGAGATCTCCCGCTCGAGGTCCTCGATCTGCATCCGAAGCGCGTCGACCACCGCCGAAGCCACCTCGTCCCGCCCGGTCGAACGGCGGAGCGACGAGAGTTTGTGCAGCTCCGCTTCGAGCTCGGAGAGCTGTTCCTTGCTGTGTCTGTATACCTTGTCGTTGCGGATCATGCCTTTATCTCCTCCCCGGTTATTGTCCGGAGGTGTCGTCGGGTCCGGCCAGGAGACGTACGTCGAAGGTGAAGGGCTCCGGCTCGCCGATTACGACGGAGGAGAAGTCGGGGTGGGCCGGGTTCAGGAGGTAGTTGCTTTCGCGCACTACGATGACGCTCGGAACCTCGAGCACGACGCTTCTCTGGTTACGGACCCACTCGTCGCCTATGCGTTGGAGCTCGGACGGAGCCGGGTAGGCACGCCATCCATCGGGCAGCACGGAATGGTCCAGGCGCTCTACGAAGGCGTCGTCGAAGCTGGCAGAGGTGAGCGAGTAAGAGGAGAGTAAGCTCGCCTTATGCAGATGGACCAGGATCTCGAGCACGGCGAGGGAGATGGTGCTCGAGGTGTAGACCATCCTCGTACCAGGACTGTTCCAGCGCCCGCCGTAGAGTCTGGCCCCCTCCCCATCGAAGGCCGTGCTGGCGAGCCGACTCTTGACAATCCTCCAGCAGGTCGCCATCGCCTAGGAGGAGTCGTCGTGATGTCCCATCAGGAGAAGACACCGTGCTCGAGCCGACCGATCAAGCCCTCTACCTCCCTAGCCCCGATCTCAGTGCGGGCCATCTCCAGCGGCACGGCTCCGCCGAGCGCCATCTGGGGCGTGGAGAGCCACCCTAGAGCGTCCTCGCCAGCACCTTCGAAGAGCGCTATCGCCCTGCCAAAAACCCTGGAAGCGCGCAGGAGCCTGTCCGACTCCTCAGGACGAAGCCAGCCCTCCTTCTTTCTCCGATCCAGCGTGCGAGGCCTTATCTGAACGAGCCCAGCCATCTCGTCCATGGAGAGGCCCATGTTCTGTCTCAAGCGCTCCAGCTCCCCGAAAGAGATGCCCTCCTCGACCCGCTCCACCAACCGAGCGGTATCTATCGGGTCTAAGCCCAGCAGCAATAGGTAGGGATGGTTGGCCTCCCATCCCTCCGACTCTAACTCCTCCCAGAACCTCAAGAGGTCCGCACCCTTCTCAGAACCCGTCTTCGCCGTCTGCGTCATCTTCGTGCCCTTCTGCGCTGCCCGAACAGAAATTCTGCCATATGGCGTTAGTTTATCCGCCATATGGCAGCGAATCAAGCACCGACCTCTATCCCCTACAAGATTGGCCTTCCCGGTGATCGGACGAGTAGTCTTCCTTGCACATCGCGTAGTGCTTACTCTACAAAACGGTCGTGAGGTTGAATAGCTGTGTGGGCGTTCAACGCGGGTTGCATAAAGCTGGGCGAAGCAGACCTCTGGGCACCTCTAGCCCACCACATGGCTTCACGCCGGGATGGTTAGCCTTCCCTGGCTTCCCGCCCGAGCTGTACAAACTCCCGCAGTATTCGCGAGAGAGTTCGTCGCGCGAGCGCTAGAGTTGTGTGGCGGCTCGTTGCGGAGGCGGTCGTATCTTTCCTCCGAGGTTTCGACTCGACTCTACTCGTCGGCTCCGAGCTTCTTGACCTTGTCCAGGTAATAGAGGATCTCCAGCATGGTCTCGGGGTTCTCCGGAAGCTCTTGTGGATCCATGCCTCGCTCGATGGCCTCACTGCGTTCCTTCTTGTAGTACTTCCTGAAGATGAAGTCGTACGCCCTAGCGAAGGTGTCTTTGTTCCTTTCCGAGAGCTCGTCCCAAGAGGGCATCTCGTTGCCGTAGAACTCCCACCGCTTCTCTTCCTTGTTCCAACGATACCAACGAGTTTCGGCCTCTTTTGGATCCTCATCAGGCTTTATTGTCGCCTCGAAGCGGAAATCGTTGCCGTTATCCTGTCTATCTGTCACTGGCTACCTCCCGAAGATCTCGCGCTACACCCTCCACTCGAAGCCGAGGTTAGCGAACTGTCCTTACGTGAGTGATCTTCCCACTCTTGTAAGGTTTCTCACCCACCGCTTCTTCCTCCGGCAGGACGCCGTTGTTGCCGTTGTCACCACCCCCTTGCGGGTCTACGGGGACAACAGCGTTTTGTGTCACCTCGTGCCACTCTCACGCTGGTGGATCCGCTACCCAACGCCTCAAGCGCTTGGGCCACACCTCGCGGGCGTTGCGTTTGGGCGGGCAGATGAGTCGCGCCCCGTAGGACTCCAACCACCGCCCGTAGTTCTCGGCGCCCTCGAAGCCCTTGA
>JACCTS010000138.1 GCA_013812245.1 Rubrobacter sp. | reverse complement strand
GTGGCCTGCTCGCCACCCGGCTCGGGGCCGTGCGGGCGACCGACATCTCCGCCGCCATCGGGCAGGCGCTCGCCTTCGGGCTGTTCTTGCTGGGGCTCCTGGGAGGGCAGATCATACTCGCCCTCATAGCCGTGTTCATCTTCTTCGGAGCTAGTGGCGAGGTCCAGATGGTCCGGCAGCGGGAGGTAACGCGCGGCCTGAGTGTCTCGGACGTGATGGGCGTGCGCCGCCGCACCGAGACCGTCACCCCGTACCACAACTTCGGGCAGATCCTCGACCTCGTCGTCCACGGCTACCAGACGGACTTCCCCGTCGTCGAGGAGGACGGACGGCTGGTCGGCATGCTGACGCGGACGGAGATCTTCGGTGCCGCCCATTCCCCGGATCAGTACCGCAACGTCCGAGACCTGATGCTGACGGAGTACCCCGTCATCTCCCCCAACGACGACCTCTTCGCGGACGGCAACCGCGTCCTGCAGGAGAGCGGTCTCCGCGCCGTCCCCGTCTGCGACGGTGAAAACCTGGTCGGCATGCTCACCGTCGAAGATATAGGCCAGGCCAACCTCCTGCGCGACCTGCGTAAATCCCGCTAGGGGGCGAGCATTGCGCGTAGTCTCCCTTCTCCCCAGCGCCACAGAGATGGTCCACTTCGCGGGCGCCGGAGATGCGCTCGTCGGCGTCACCCACGAGTGCGACCATCCGCCCGGCGTCGAGAAGCTACCGAAGCTCACCAGCAGCAAGGTTGACCCAGGAATGTCCAGCGCCGAGATAGACGCTGCCATCGGCGACATCCTCACCGACGACGGAAGCATCTACGCCCTCGACACCAGCCTACTGGAAGAGTTGGAACCCGACCTCGTGATCACGCAGGGTCTCTGCGAGGTGTGCGCCGTCTCCACGGATCTCGTCCACGAGGCCGCCTCGAAGTTGTCGAACCCTCCTGACGTTCTCTCCCTGAACCCTACCTCCATCGAAGGCGTGTTCCGCGACACCATCAGGGTAGGAGATGCAGTTGGTCGGAGCGATGAAGCCCGCCGAAAGGTCGCGGGACTGCGGGATCGGCTCTCTCGCGTCGAGGAGGCTGTGGCCGGGCTGAACTGTACCCGCGTGGGGTGCATCGAGTGGCTCGACCCGCCGTTCTCCGCCGGGCACTGGGTTCCCGAAATGGTCCGTATCGCGGGCGGGCAGGAACTCTTCGCTGGTCCTGGTGAGTCCTCAAAGCGCATCACCTGGGAAGATGTGTTCGATGTCGCACCCGAAGCTCTCGTCCTCATGCCCTGCGGCTTCGATACCGAACGTACCCTCCAGGAAGCTCGTCATCTCTCAGAGCTAGAGCTACCCGGTTGGAGCAGGCTACCGGCGGTGCGGTGCGGGCGCGTGTGGGCGGTGGATGCCAACTCCTATTTCAGCCGTCCGGCGCCCAGACTCGTTGAGGGCGTAGAGATTCTGGCCCGAATACTTCACCCGGAGATGTTCCCGGATGAGCTGGATCCGAAAGACGCCGTACGGCTGACTGCCGCGCGCTTCGGGGAAGAAGCTAGCCTGGGTGCTCGAAGAGCGAACTAAGGTGCGTACCTCAGCTTGTAACTGAACTGTGAGAACGTCTTACGCTGAGAAGCCCACCGAGAATTCCTCGTGATCGAATTATCTTGAGTTTAGCAGGTATTTTTCAGTAAGGCGAACCGCGGAAAGCCCTTCGTTTCCGTCGTATGCTGCGGCGAAGCTGGATGGATGTTGCCGTCCACAACGACGGAGGTGCGAGGTGGTAAGTCGGGCGGAGTTTCAGGTGGATGCTCCGGGGTTGGCCGACGAGGGGCAGCGGCTTTTCTACCAGTTCGGTGTGGGCCTGG
Organism: Rubrobacter sp.; assembly: GCA_013812245.1. Taxonomy (GTDB): domain Bacteria; phylum Actinomycetota; class Rubrobacteria; order Rubrobacterales; family Rubrobacteraceae; genus JACDGB01. Next base: position 1,356 of record JACCTS010000138.1, on the reverse strand, counting down.
GGTTTCTGGCTACAATCCGCAAGGATGGAGGATCCCGTTTGCATCCCGTCTGCCCGATCATCGCCGCGGACGGGTTGTACGTGTTTGTCGTGCCCTCGCTCAAGCGTGCCGATCTGCGGCGTGACGGTCGCTACGCGCTACATTCCTACCCGCCGGTGGATGTAAATGACGAGTTTTGCGTGACCGGGAGCGTGGCTGAAGTGGAAGACCCCGACGTTCGAGCCGCAGTAGCCGCCGCCTACCTTGACGAGGTTGGAGAGGGATGGTCTCTCTTCGCTCTCGATATCGAACGATGCGTGCACGCAAAGCATCGGCACAGGGATGACTGGCCGCCGGCATATACGAAGTGGATCGATCCGGCGGACGGCCAGCGTATGGGATCAGACCAGCATCCACGTAGCCGTCAGCACCCGTATGATACATTCGCTAGACTCTTTCCCCTATGAGGTCGCAGGTCGAAGAAGTAGAGTCGCTCGTCGCCCGGGTGGGGACGCACCCGGTGTGGGGCTACGCCCACTGCCAGCGGGTCCACGAGCAGACGAGGGAACTGGCGGAAGAGGAGGGGATGTCCTACGACCCGGAGATCCTGCACATCTCCGCGTTGCTGCACGACATCGGCCTCTACAAGGCGTACAACCTGAGAGAGGCGCCTGACCACGCGCGGCGTTCGGCGACCGTCGCGGAGCGCATCCTGAGCGATCTGGACTTTCCACCCGAGGCGACCCGCATGGTGACCGATGCCGTCGTCCACCATCCGCCAGGGGCCAAACGAGGCCGCTCCATGGAGGCAACCCTCCTGAAGGACGCCGTCGCCCTCGACTACCTCGGCGCCGTCGGCCTCTCCCGCGTGCTGGCGATGGTTGGCCTCGAAGACGACGTGCCCGACCTCCCGGCGGCCGTGCGCCACGCCGAGAGCCTGCACCGCAGCATCCCCGGCTTCCTGACCCTGGAGAGCAGCGCCCGCATCGCCCGCGAGCGCGTGGCCCAGACGAACAGCTTCCTCGACGACCTTAGAGGCGCCACCGCGAACCTGGAGCTCCTGTAGCACGGTAGTCGAAGGATCTGGCTTCCGGAACGTGAGTTACCCGAAATACCGCCACAGCAGGTACACGCCTGCGGCGAGGCTCAGAGCGCCGATGAGGAGCATCCTGACGCCGGCGATCACGTGTACCCCGCGCTCGGAGAGAGGACCGATGCGTCCCCGGCTGCCCCGGCCGCCGCGCAGGAGTGCATAGATGCCGAAAGATAGGCCGCCGAGCCCCACCAGCGCCAGGAGCAGACCGAATCCGAGGGCGGCTGACAGAGACGGCTCCCGGCGTTCTAGGCCGTTCCCGTGGCCCCGCCCATGCGTGAGAG
>JACCTS010000137.1 GCA_013812245.1 Rubrobacter sp. | reverse complement strand
GTGGCCTGCTCGCCACCCGGCTCGGGGCCGTGCGGGCGACCGACATCTCCGCCGCCATCGGGCAGGCGCTCGCCTTCGGGCTGTTCTTGCTGGGGCTCCTGGGAGGGCAGATCATACTCGCCCTCATTGCCGTTTTCATCTTCTTCGGCGCGAATGGCGAGGCCCAGATGGTGCGGCAGCGGGAGGTGACACGCGGCCTGAGTGTCTCGGACGTGATGGGCGTCCGGCGCCGCACCGAGACCGTCACCCCATACCACAATTTCGGTCAAATCCTCGACCTCGTCGTCCACGGCTACCAGACGGACTTCCCGGTCGTCGAGGAGGACGGGAGGCTGGTCGGCATGCTGACGCGAACGGAGATCTTCGGCGCCGCCCATTCCCCGGATCAGTATCGCAACGTCCGAGACCTGATGCTGACGGAGTACCCCGTCATCTCCCCCGACGCCGACCTCTTCGCGGACGGCAACCGCGTCCTGCAGGAGAGCGAGCTCCGCGCCGTCCCCGTTTGCGACGGCGAAAACCTGGTCGGCATGCTCACCGTCGAAGATATAGGCCAGGCCAACCTCCTGCGCGACCTGCGTAAATCCCGCTAGGGGCGAGCATTGCGCGTAGTCTCCCTTCTCCCCAGCGCTACAGAGATGGTCCACTTCGCGGGCGCCGGAGATGCGCTCGTCGGCGTCACCCACGAGTGCGACCATCCGCCGGGCGTCGAGAAGCTCCCAAAACTCACCAGCAGCAAGGTTGACCCAGGGATGTCCAGCGCCGAGATAGACGCCGCCATCGGCGACATCCTCACCGACGACGGAAGCATCTACGCCCTCGACGCCAGCCTACTGGAAGAGTTGGAACCCGACCTGGTGATCACGCAGGGCCTATGCGAGGTGTGCGCCGTCTCCACGGATCTCGTCCACGAAGCCGCCTCGAAGTTGTCGAACCCTCCTGACGTTCTCTCCCTAAACCCTACCTCCATCGAAGGCGTATTCCACGACACCATCAGGGTAGGAGATGCCGTTGGCCGGGGTGATGAAGCCCGCCGGAAGGTCGTGGGACTGCGGGATCGGCTCTCTCGCATCGAGGAGGCCGTGTCCAGGCTGGAGCGTCCCCGCGTCGGGTGCATCGAGTGGCTCGATCCGCCGTTCTCCGCCGGGCACTGGGTTCCCGAAATGGTCCGTATCGCGGGCGGGCAGGAACTCTTCGCCGGTCCTGGTGAGCCCTCAAAGCGCATTACCTGGGAAGATGTGTTCGATGTCGCACCCGAAGCTCTCGTGCTCATGCCCTGCGGCTTCGATACCGAACGCACCGTCCAGGAAGCCCGGCATCTCCCAGAGCTACCTGGTTGGAGCCGGGTACCGGCTGTGAAGAGTGGGCGTGTGTGGGCCGTTGACGCCAACTCCTATTTCAGCCGTCCGGCGCCCAGACTCGTTGAGGGCGTAGAGATCCTGGCGCGGATACTGCACCCCGAGGTCTTCCCGGATACGCCGGATCCGAAAGACGCCGTCAGGTTCTCTTTTACAAAGACTAGGACTTCTGCGCGTTAGCGAGTAATCATGTCAGTGCCCGAAACATTTCAGCGGGGACGCGAGATTCTGGATCCCATCATGCGGCGTCACGGTTTCGTGTTCGCCGAGGGAGCATCGGGCACGGGCAGTGGCGGAGCTTTCGCAAGTGGTCACTACACGAGCGGCGACAGGGGGCTCGAACTTCACTTCCGTTCTTCCTGGGGCTCGTTACCTATTATTTGGGGTCGTTGACCCTCGATCATGGCTCCTACATGCGCGCGTTACTCGGCAGGGACGGCGGCAACAGGTATCCTGGGTTTTCGGAGGATCCGCTGGACGGATTTCGGGGGCTGGTCTTCGATCAGGAGCCCTACTGCTCGGACTTCCTCCACGGGTCCGGCGATCAGTTCAGAAGATGCGTGGAGCTTTCGCAAGAGCGGGACAGCCTCCCCGGTTCCAAGCGGCTGCGTGCCGATTAGACGATCAGCTTGCATCTTAACCATGACTGAATCTTACGTTACGAGGTTTATCCAGAATTCCTGATGATCGAATTATCTTGAGTTTAGCAGGGGTTTTTCAGTAAGACGAGCCGCGGAAAGTCCTTCGTTTCCGTCGTATGCTGCGGTGAAGCTGGATGGATGTTGCCGTCCACAACGACGGAGGTGCGAGGTGGCAAGTTGGGCGGAGTTTCAGATGGATGCTCCCGGGTTGGCCGACGAGGGGCAGCAGCTTTTCTACCAGTTCGGCGTGGGCCTGGGATTCCTGGCTACAATCCGCAAGGATGGAGGCCCCCGTTTACATCCCGTCTGTCCGATCATCGCCGCGGACGGGTTGTACGTGTTTGTCGTGCCCTCGCCCAAGCGTGCCGATCTGCGGCGTGACGGTCGCTACGCGCTGCATTCCTACCCGCCGGTCGAGGTGGATGACGAGTTTTGCGTGACCGGGCGCGCAACCGAAGTGGAAGGCCCCGGCGTTCGAGCAGCAGTGGCCTCCGCCTACCATGACGAGGTCGGGGAAGGATGGTCTCTCTTCGCTCTCGATATCGAACTATGCCTGCACGCAAAGTATCGTCACAGGGGTGACTGGCCGCCGGCATATACGAAGTGGATCGATCCGGCGGACGACCAGCGTATGGGATCAGACCAGCATCCACGCTAGCCGTCAGCACTCGTAGGATACATTCGCTAGACTCTTTCTCCTATGAGGTCGCAGGTCGAAGAAGTAGAGTCGCTCGTCGCCCGGGTGGGGACGCACCCGGTGTGGGGCTACGCCCACTGCCAGCGGGTCCACGAGCAGGCGAGGGAGCTGGCGGTGGAGGAGGGGATGTCCTACGACCCGGAGATCCTGCACATCTCCGCGCTGCTGCACGACATCGGCCTCTACAAGGCGTATAACCTGAGGGAGGCCCCCGACCACGCGCGGCGTTCGGCGACCGTCGCGGAGCGCATCCTGAGCGATCTGGACTTCCCTCCCGAGGCGACCCGTATGGTGACCGATGCCGTCGTCCACCATCCGCCGGGGGCCAAACGAGGACGCTCCATGGAGGCGGCCCTCCTGAAGGACGCCGTCGCCCTCGACTACCTTGGCGCCGTCGGCCTCTCCCGCGTGCTGGCAATGGTCGGCCTCGAAGACGACGTGCCCGACCTCCCGGCGGCCGTGCGCCACGCCGAGAGCCTGCACCGTAGCATCCCCGGCTTCCTGACCCTGGAGAGCAGCACCCGCATCGCCCGCGAGCGCGTGGCCCAGACGAACAGCTTCCTCGACGACCTTAGAGGCGCCACCGCGAACCTGGAGCTCCTGTAACACGGTAGTCGAGGGATCTGGGTCGAAAGCCGGGAAGCCGAGAGCAGCGAGTGGTTTCCGGCTTTCGGAACGTGAGTTACCCGAAATACTGCCACAGCAGGTACGCGCCTGTGGCGAGGCTCAGAGCGCCGACGAGGAGCATCCTGAAGCCGGCGATCACGTGTACCCCGCGCTCGGAGAGAGGACCGATGCGTCCCCGGCTGCCCCGGCCGCCGCGCAGGAGCGCATAGATGCCGAAAGATAGGCCGCCGAGCCCCACCAGCGCCAGGAGCAGACCGAATCCGAGGGCGGCTGACAGAGACGGCTCCCGGCGTTCTAGGCCGTTCCCGTGGCCCCGCCCATGCGTGAGAG
>JACCTS010000135.1 GCA_013812245.1 Rubrobacter sp. | reverse complement strand
AGACGGCCTGGTTCACGTCTATGCCCTCGTAGCATTGGAGACGGATCAGGGGCGTGTCCAGTATCCGGGAAAGAACCTTCGCAACCTCGGTCTTGCCAACCCCGGCCTCTCCCTCCAGAAACAACGGCCGGCCGAGCTTGAGGGCGAGGAAGATCGCAGTGGATAGACCTTCACCGGCGAGGTAATCGTCTCCCCGCAACCGCCCGGAAAGGTCCAGAGAAGAAGAAACGCCGGGGGGCAAAGCCCCCCGGCGTACGTCGGCCGCCTCGTTCAACGGGCCAGTGCCTCCTCCAGGGCCCTCCGGGTCCACACCCGCGCCAGGTGGCGGCGGAAGTCGGCGGTGGCCGCGCCGTCAGAGGCCGGTTCCGTACCCTCGTCGGCGGCGTTGGCAGCCTCGGCGACATCGTCCGTGCTCGCTCCCGAGAGAGCCTCCTCCACGGCCCTCGCCCGGATGGGCGTCGAGCCCATGCTTGTCAGGCCGATGCGGGCCGAGTCGATGGAGCCGTTATTGCACTCCACCACGGCGGCGACCCCCACGATGGCCCAGTCCTGCGAGCGGCGACTGAACTTCTTGTAAGCCCAGCCTGTATTCGGGCCGAGCTTCGGAACCCTGACCTCCGTCACGACCTCCTGCGGCTCAAGCGCCGTGAACAGGTAGTCCTGGAAGAAGTCCAGGGCCTGGATGGTGCGCTCGCCGTCAGGTCCCTTGACCACGAGCGTACCTTCGAGGGCAGAGACCACGCTAGGCATGTCGCCTGAGGGATCTCCGTGGGCCATGGTGCCGCCGATGGTCCCCCGATGCTGGACCGAGGGGTCGCCGAGCAAACCGGCGGTGTAGGAGAGGATGCCGCAGTGTTCCTGAACCAGCGGATTGTTGAGCACGTCACGGTGGCGCGTGAGGGCGCCGATGGCGAGGTAGTCTCCCTCGTCCCGGACGTAGCGCAGGTCCTCGACGCGGTCGAGGTCTATGAGGACCGTGGGCGTCGCGAGGCGGAGGCGCATCAACGGGATCAGGGAGTGCCCGCCGGCGAGGAGCTTGGAGTCCTCACCGTGCTCGCCGAGGAGGTCGATCGCGTGGTCTACTGACTCGGCGACTTCGTAGTCGAAGGGCATCGGGTACATTACGCGTCACCCCCGTTCTTCGCGGCCTGGATGGTGTCCCACACCCGCATCGGGGAGGCCGGCATGTCTATGTGCGTCACACCAAACGGCGACAGCGCATCGATGACCGCGTTGATGACCGCCGGTGGTGAACCGATGGTCCCGGCCTCGCCGACACCCTTCACGCCGAGCGGGTTGGACGAAGAAGGCGTCACCGTGCGATCCAGGATCATGTGCGGGATCTCGGGGGCGCCGGGGATCATGTAGTCCACCATGCTGCCCGTGACGAGGTTCCCGTCCTCGTCGTAGATCGCCTCCTCGTACAGCGCCTGGGCGAGCCCCTGCGCGATGCCGCCTTGTACCTGCCCATCCACGATGGTCGGGTTGATCACCGGGCCGCAGTCGTCCACCGCGATGTACTTGGTAACCGTGACCTTGCCCGTCTCGGTATCCACCTCGGCCACGCAGATATGCGCCCCAAACGGGAAGGTGAAGTTCGGCGGATCGTAGAAGTAATCCCCTGTGAGGCCCGGTTCCATGCCTTCGGGAAGATCGTTCCCCAGGTAGGCGGCGCCGCAGACATCGACTATCGTGACGTTACTGTCCGGCGAGCCGGCTACGGAGAAGCGCCCGCCCTCGAACTCGATGTCGTCCTCGGACGCCTCAAGCATGTGCGCCGCTATCTTCTTGGCCTTCTCGATGACCTTCTGGGCCGCCACGTACACCGCCACCCCGCCGACGGTGAGGCTGCGCGAACCGTAGGTGTCGCGTCCGAAGGGTGCGGAGTCGGTGTCGCCGTGGATGACCTCCACGTCATCCGGCGTGATCCCAAGCGTATCCGCCGCGATCTGCGACCAGGAGGTAACGTGTCCCTGGCCGTGGGGCGAGGTTCCGGTCACGACTTCGGCCTTGCCGGTGGGAAGCATCCTAACCGTGGACATGTCCCAAAGACCGGGGCCTCCCAGGACGTTGACCGAGACCTGGGTGGGAGCCAGGCCGCTAATTTCCGTGTACGTCGAGAACCCGATCCCGAGCTGTACAGGGTCATTGTTCTCCCGCCGCCTCTGCTGCTCGGCGAGCAGATCTTCGTAGCCCGCAAGCTCTATCGCCCGGTCCAGGGCGGGCTGCATGTTCATCGAGTCGTACTGGATGCCCGCCGGTGTCGTGGTCGGCTCGTCGAAGGGCTCATAGAAGTTCCTGCGCCGGGCCTCGACCGGGCTGATGCCGATCTCCGCAGCCAGCATATCCATCATCCGCTCGATGGGGAACGCCGCCTCGGGACGTCCGGCGCCGCGGTAGGCATCGGTAGGGGTCTTGTTCGTGAACACGCCGGTACAATTAAACGAGTAGGCGCCGAAAGTATAGACACCACAATACATGAAGGCGCCGAGCAGCGGGATCACCGTGGTGTTGAGCTGCAAATAAGCGCCCATGTCGGACTTGATGTCAACCTTCATCCCGAGGATCTTGCCTTCGCTGGTGACCGCCAGCTCGACGTCCTGTATCTGGTCCCGCCCGTGGATGGTCGCCAGGTAGTTCTCCGAGCGATCCTCGACGAACTTGATCGGTACGCCGAGCCTGCGGGCCAGGGCCACGGCCAGGGCCTCCTCAGCGTAGACATTGAGCTTGGAGCCGAAACCGCCGCCCACGTCCGGGGCCACGGCCCTTACCTTGTGCTCTGGAATCCCGTTTATGACGGATATCACGCTCTTCAGAAAATGGGGAACCTGGGTCGAGGAGTACACCACCACCCCACCGTTGACCGGATCGGGCTGCGCAACTACGGCCCGCGGCTCGATAGCGTTGGGTATCAGACGCTGCTGGATGAACCGCTGCTTGATGGTCACGTCGGCCTTCTCGAAGGCGTCCTCCACATCACCAACCTCAAGCGGCCAGAAAAAGGCTGTGTTGGTCCCCAGCTCCTCGTGAACCAGCGGCGTACCCTCCTTGATGGCCTCCTCCATGTCCAGTACCACGTCGAGAGGCTCGTAGTCAACATCTATGTACTCTAGAGCATCCTGCGCCTTGTAGCGGTCGCTTGCCACTACCACAGCCACCGCGTCGCCGGTGTGGTGAACCTCGTCCTTGGCTATGGGCCAGTGGTCGGGTGTCTTGAGATCCTCGGTAACCTGCCACCCGCAGGGGATCGACGCCGCCCACTCGTCCGCAAGATCCTCGCCGGTGAACGCCGCCAACACGCCAGGCTGCTCGCGCGCGGCGGAGACGTCTATGTGCGTGATCTTAGCGTGCGCGAAAGGGCTGCGGAGCAATGCGATATGCAGCATCCCCGGCAGTTTCATGTTGTCGGTGTAGCTGGCGCGTCCTGTTACGAGGGCAGGGTCCTCCTTGCGCAGCACGCCGCCCCCCATATAACGTTCCGGTGCTTCGGTCACTCCCGTGCCTCGCTTTCTAGCTCGTCTGTCCGGCGGCCTGCTGTACGGCCTTGATTATGTTCTCGTAGCCCGTGCAGCGGCAGTAGTTGCCTTCCAGGCCCTCCCGG
>JACCTS010000115.1 GCA_013812245.1 Rubrobacter sp. | reverse complement strand
ACGTCGTCGAAGCCGACAATCGATATGTCTTCGGGGACGGAGAGACCGACCCTTCTGACCGCTTCCACGATTCCGAACGCGAGCTGGTCGCTGGTCGCGAGAACGGCCGTCGGTCGCGGATCGAGCGCCAGCAGGGCTTCGGCGGCTTTCTCGCCTTCCTTCGGCACGTTCTCCGCGCACTCGTAGACGGGCACCTCATTCCACGGGAGGCCGGCTGCTTCCAGGGCTGATTTATAGCCCTGGAGCCGCGACCGGCTTGGCAGGTAGGTGGCGGCCCGTTGCTTGCTTACGTTCGCGAAACCGCCTTTCGCGTCTTTGTCGAGATCGAAGGAGACGACGCCGAAGCGCCGGTGCCCGAGGCCGGTGAGATGTCCGGCCGCGAGCCTGGCGGCGGCTTTGTCGTCTATTCCGATGGACGGTACGCCTTCGATGGGGGGCTGGTCTACGAGCACCGCCGGCATCCGCCTGCGAAGCGTGGCCTCGACCAGGGGATCGTCCTCCGCCATGCAGAAGATCACGAACCCGTCCACCGCCGCGCTCCCCAGCGCCTCCGGGTCTCGTTGCCCGAGCGAGCCGCCGGGGATGAGCAACAGCCCAAGTCCTGCCTCCTCGGTCGCCACTGAGACCCCCTCGAAGAACATCACCGCAGCAGGGTCGGCGAAAGCGTACGAGAGCCGATCCGTGTACAGAGCACCTATCGCGCCCGTCCGCTTCTTCCTCAACCCGCGCGCCGTCGGGTCAGGCCCCGCATACCCCACTCGCCGCGCCGCTTCGAACACCCGCTCCCGCAACTCCCCCGAGAGCTGATCCGGCCTGTTGTAAGCGTTCGATACCGTTGCCGGAGATACCCCGACCTCCGCCGCCACCTCCTTCAAAGTCGCCCGACGCCTGGAAGATCTCGAAGTTTTCGAGGATTCGGGGTTGATGTCCATAGCCAGGATGGTACCATCGCTAAAACGATTTAGTAAAACGATTCAGAGAAGGCTGAAAACGATGATCGGGTACATGAGCATTCACGAGCAGGTCGAGGCGGAATTCGAGCGTGCCCGGTGGAGGGCGTTGTTCGGGCGGCTGGTGGCCTGGGTCCGGGGGGATAGGGATCGGCTGCTCGACTTCCATGAAATCAGGAAGGCGCGACTGGCAGACAACAGGGTCTATATGGGGAGTAGGATCGTCGAGGTTTCCAGGATAGCCGGTAGTGTAGGGCGCTGGCGGGAGTTCGACCGCAGCTTCATGCCCGTGAAGGCGAGTGCGGGCGTCAGGTGGAAGAGGGTGGATCTCGCCTTTCACCGGGGGGAGGATCTGCCACCTGTAAGGCTGTACAAGCTCGGGGATTCTTACTTCGTCGAAGATGGCAACCACAGGGTCAGCGTGGCCCGCTACCAGGGCGTCGAGATGGTGGACGCTGAGGTGACGGAGTTCCATCCGCGGCTGCTAGCGGCCCCGCAGCCTGAGTATGGCGATGGCGCGACGGAACTGGCCGCCTGCGCCTGCTGTTAGAGTTAGATCATGGAGTTTCGAGGAGGGGAGAGCATGGAGATCGGGGCGCTTTTCGGGCGCAATTTGCGGATGGCGCGTTATGCTGTGACCGCCATCTTCTTCCTCAACGGGTTCGTGCTGGCAACCTGGTTCGTGCGGATACCGGCGGCGCAGGAGAAGTTGGGCCTTAGCGCGGGGACCCTGAGTATTGCGCTGCTCGGCACGGCTATCGGTGCGCTCGCTTCCATGTCGGTCGCGGGATGGCTCGCGACGCGCCTGGGCAGCAGGCCCGTCGTGGTCGTGTGCGCGGTGCTCCTGTGCCTGGCGCTCGCGCCGCTGGCCCTGGCGCCGAGCCTCACGTTCCTGGTCGCGGCCATGGTTTTCACCGGGGCTTCGAACGGAACCCTTGATGTGTCCATGAACTCTCAGGCTGTGGCGGTAGAGGCGGGGTACGGGCGCCCGATCATGTCCTCCTTCCATGCCGCGTTCAGCCTCGGCGGTCTCGCGGGCGCGGCCAGCGGCGGGCTGGTGGCGGCCCGTGGTATCGGCATCGAGCCACACCTGCTTGGTGTGTGCGCCGTGGGGCTGGTCGCCGCCCTGGTAGTCACCCGGGCGCTACTGCCCGCGGATGCCGACAGGGGAGGGGAGGCGGAGCCTGCCTTCGTGCGTCCGACACGCGCCCTGGCCGGGCTAGGTGTGATCTCCTTCTGCGTCCTGCTCGGCGAGGGGGCGATGTCCGACTGGAGTGCCGTTTACCTTAACGACACCCTCGGAACCGGCCCCGGTTTCGCCGCCGCCGGATACGCCGCGTTCTCGCTCGCGATGGCCGGAGGCCGTCTCTCGGGTGACGCGCTCCTCTCGCGCTTCGGCGCCACGAA
>JACCTS010000102.1 GCA_013812245.1 Rubrobacter sp. | reverse complement strand
GGTTCGGCCGCCGCATATCCGAAACGATAAGCGCCAGGACGGGCGGTTTTCAGGTGAGCCCCAACGTGAGCTACGATGAGGACGCCGCGCGGGGCGCGGTGGATCGGCTCGCGGGCCAGTTCCAGCGCGACCCCAGAGATGCCACGTTCCGGATCGCCGAGGAAGGCAATGTCGAGGTCCAGGATGGGCAGGAAGGCCGCGTCCTGGATAAAGAGGAGACGCTCGCCAACCTCGACCGGACCCTCATGAGTCTCGGCGACGAGGTCGAGGTGGCGGAAGGTCCCGCGCCCAAGCCCGAGGTGACCACGCAGCAGATCCAAGACGTCAAGCCGACGGAGATGATCGGGGAGTACCAGACGGACTTACTATGGGACTCGAACCCGAGCCGCAAATCCAACATGAAGCTGGCGGCTGGCGCCATTGATAACACCCTCCTGAAGCCAGGGGAGACGTTCTCGTTCAACGATCTCGCCAAGACGCTGGAATACGAGAAGGCCAAGACCTTCTCCGACGGCGGCGTCGGCTTCGCCAACGGCGGCGGGCTGTGCCAGGTGTCCTCGACCCTGTACATGGCGGCCCAGTACGCTGGGCTGGAGATCGTGGAACGCAACCCGCATTACGCGGTGCTGCCGTATATCAAGCCCGGCTTCGACGCCACGGTGTGGTTCGGGGACGAGTATGGCTACGGCGTCCAGGACATGAAGTTCAAGAACACCACGGACGGTCACATCCTCATCCGCGAGTGGGTCGACGAGAAGGGCTTCTTGAACGCCCAGATCCTCGGCCAGCCAACCGGCAAGAAGGTCGAGTTGAGCACGGAGAAGATCTTCGAGGATACGACCCGTGGCATCCGGTGGGACACCTACAAGAAGGTAACCGAAAACGGAGAGGTGACCTTCAACGACCGCCTCCATACCTACACCTATAGCTACAACCCGCCGCCCCCGGAGGACGGTCCCCACTACGACACGACAGCCCCGCGGGTGTCCGGCTGGTCTGACCCGGGCAACACCACCGGCTGGGCCGAAGTCCCCGAGTAACCCGTCCCGCGTGATAACCGCCCCGCCACCGAGGCGCCCCCGTAGCTTGCGGCCCGGACGTCCAGAATCTCGGGAGGGACGTTGAACTTGTCTCCGAAGCGCAAACTTTTCGGCTCCCGCTCGGACCGGCGCCAGCGCCGCCGCCGGCGACGCTTGATCCTCTTGGTGATGGCCGCGATCCTCCTGGCGGGCGGTCTATACGTCGTGGTCCGATCGCAAGGCGGCCCCTTCTTGGGCGGCGAGTTGCTCTCCAAATCTCCCGGGAAAGAACCTGAGCAGAAGGCGCAAGGGGAAGCCGCGCAGGCCTCCTCCAAGAAAGAGGCGCCGGAGAAAAAATCGGCCGAAAAGGCGGAATCCAAGCCTCCACCGGTCCCAAAGGCAGCGAAGGAGACGCCTGCGGGCGCTGCGTACTGGGCGGTGGCCCCTGAGCTTCCGGGGGTGGAACCGGAGAGCGTCCAGGCCGTCTACCGGAGCAAGATAGACCCATCGTGGGCGTCGGTGCACATTACGGCGCCGGGCGAGTCGCCGATCCCATCCGGGGAGGAGCCATACTACGCGGTGTTCGTCCACCACGAGGGCAAGGTCTGGAAGGCACAGAGGTCTATCCGGGCCGACGAGCCAGACTATGCCGCCAACGAGTTGGTCCCGCTGGCGGGGATTCCCAAAGATCTGGTGGAGTACCTCTACGAGAGGAACGTGTTCGCCGCCAAGGTGCCGGAGCCCGAGCAGGTGGAGCTGAACCGGGACGCCCTGCCGGGAGCCGGCCCGGCGATGTTCCCGAAGCCGGAGCCGGTCCTGAAAGGCGTGCCGGACTCTGATCGCGAGCGGGTGGAGGAGGTGGCCCGGCAGGCGGGCGAGAGGATCGGGAATTACGGGGGTATCGCCGGCATCTACGTCCGGGATCTGAATAAAGATTACGGCTACGGCGTGCGCCCGGACGAGAAGTTCTTCTCCGCCTCCATCATCAAGATACCGGTCATGGTCGCCGTATACCGGAAGGTTGACGAGGGCGAGCTGAAGTTTTCCCAGGAGGTGGAGATCGAGGAGGAAGACTGGGCCGCCGGGGCCGGGTGGCTGCAGTGGGAGGATGCCGGCACCAAGCAGACCGTTGGCGATCTCCTGCTTCTGATGATGACCCAGTCCGATAACGTCGCCACCAACGCCCTCGTGCGCACCGTGGGCGGCGCGGACCACGTCAACGAGGTCGCCAGATCTCTTGGCGCGAAGAATACCCTCCTCTACCAGAAGCTCAGCAGTGAGCGGGCCGCCGTCCCCGCTCTGGATAACCACACGACGCCCCGCGACATGGCGATTATGCTGGAGAAGATCGCGCGCAAGGAGGCCGCGAGCCCCCAGAGCTGTGAATATATGGTGGAGCTCATGTACACCAACGAACTGGACTGGTGGCTGGACGCGGGCCTCCCGGCGAACGTGTACGCCGCCAACAAGGCCGGCTGGCTCTACAAAGTCTACAGCGACGTGGGCATCGTCAACGCC
>JACCTS010000080.1 GCA_013812245.1 Rubrobacter sp. | reverse complement strand
ACTCGGCGATGGGACCGTGCAGCAGCTTGTTGACGAGGGAGTAGCTCATGCGCTCGACGCTCCCTTCTTCCTCGGGCGAAAGTTCCATCCTCTTCAGGGCGCGGGAGAGCTCGTGGCGCCGTATTTGTTCCGCCCCATCCCTTAGCTCCTGGATCAGGGGAACCACGTGCAGGGTCGAAACCCAGCTCATGTACTCCTGGACAGCCGGGCCTATGAGGGCCTCGCCCTTCTCGGCCGCAGCCTCGCGGTCGCCGGCGTTACGCTCGACCACGGCTTGAAGGTCATCTATGTCGTAGAGGTAGACGCGCTCCAGGGTCTGCACCACAGGGTCCACGTCCCGCGGCACCGCGATGTCCACGAAGAACAGCGGCTCCCCTCGCTTCTCCATAGCCTCAGACACGACCTCGCTGCCGACCACCCAGTCCCCGGAGCCGGTGGAGCTGACGACCACGTCGGCCTCCGGTAACTCCCGCGCCAGGGCGTGGAACCCAACCGCCGTGCCGCCTACTCTCTCGGCCAGAAAATGCGCCCTTTCTGGGGTACGGTTGGCGATGCGTATCTCCGCCACGCCCCGGTCCTTGAGGTTGCGGACGACGAGCTCGCTCATCTCCCCAGCGCCCAGGATCAGGGCACGCCGGCCCTCCAGCGACCCGAATACCTCCTCGGCCAGCTTGACCGCCACGTTCGGCACGGAGAGGGAACTGTCCCCGATGCCGGTCTCCGAGCGCACCTGTTTACCGACCCGCAGCGAGGTATGGAACAGGCGGTTGAGGATCGGTCCTGTGCATTGCTCCTCGGTCGCAGCCCGGTAGGCGTCCCGGACCTGGCCCAGGATCTGGGCTTCCCCCACGACCATCGAGTCCAGCGAAGACGCTACCCGGTACAGGTGCCGCGCGGCCTCGGCGTCCGTCAGCCAGTACGTATCCCGATCCAACGACGCGCGATCCGCCCCCCGGTCCTCGGCCAGAAGGTCCAGGATCACACCGCGGCTCTCTTCCTCCTCCACCACGGCATACACCTCGGTCCGGTTGCAGGTCGAGAGCAAAACCGCCTCGGCTGCCACGCCTTCGTCCTTCAACCGCCGCAGAAAATTCCGGCCCGCACACGGTGGAAAGGCGACCTTCTCCCGAACCTCGACCGGAGCCGAGCGGTGGCTTATCCCCGCAACCGCGACAAGCACCGGCTCACCTCTGCTTCCAGCCTCTCATCAGCCTTCTCTCCATTCCTCCGCGCCACAGCCAGTTCTTCCACGAGCCCGGCCCATTCCGGGCCGAAGACGCCCTCGAGCTCACCCCGGATGGATTGTGCCAGCGTCGGCGAAGCCCCGCCCGTCGAAACGGCCACCTGCATCCTTCCGCGCCGCAGCACCGAAGGCACCGCGAAGGTTCCCTCCGACGGCCGATCCGCGACGTTCACGGGGATACCCCTCGCGTTTGCCTCCCGCGCCACCGCCGCGTTGGCCTCCCGCGAGTCCGTCGCCGCGAACGCCAGGTACGCGCCTTCCAGATCCCCCTCCTCAAAACGCCGCCGCAAAACCTCGCCCGCCACGCTCTCCAGCTCGGGCTTTACTTCCGATGAGATCACCACGACATCGGCCCGCGCCTGCAAGAGCTTCCGCGCCTTCCGGTTCGCGACCTCCCCGCCCCCGACGACCACACACCGCCGCCCTTCGAGGGCTATGAACACGGGGTACAAAACGGCGTTTTCGTCCTCGATCTCTGTCTCCCAACCAGGAGCCGGGCCGTTCACAATACTGCTCCCGATTCTAGCACGGCCGGCACTTTGCTACTTCCAACGGCCAAAGTGTTACATACGCGGAACCGCCACCCCGTGCGAGCCTTCACGCTCCCTCTTTGGTCTTCTCCAGCAGTCTCACGTCCCCTATCACCATCCCCTTGTCAACCGCCTTGCACATGTCGTAGAGGGTGAGAGCAGCCATGCTCACCGCCGTCAACGCCTCCATCTCCACCCCCGTCCGGTCGCTCGTCCGGGCCGTGGCGATGATCTCTACTTCGCCATCCATAACCGTGAACTCCAGGTCTACGTGCGTGAGGTTCAAACCGTGGCACAGGGGAATGAGATCCGGCGTCCGTTTGGCGGCCATGACGCCGGCTATCCTGGCCGTGTTCAGCGCGTCGCCCTTTGGCAGAGCCCGCTCGCGCAGGAGTTCGACGGTTTCGGGAGACATTCGGATGCTCCCTCCGGCGGTCGCTGTGCGCCGGACTACTGACTTCTCCCCCACATCCACCATCCGGGCGGAGCCCTCGCGGTCCAGGTGTGAAAAACCCATCGTTCGCTCCCCTCTATTGCGGAATGCGGGGGAATCGAACCGCCACGGACGCCACGCGCCCGCAAACCGGTTTTGAAGACCGGCCGGGCCACCAGGCCCACGCATTCCAGGTTCGGCTGGGATTCTAGTACACCGGCTAGCGGTAGCGGCGTGTGAGGACGCGCACGTCGCCCACCCGACGGGTGACGCCTTGCGTGTCGGCGTACTCCAGCCACGCCTGGGCGTACTTGCGGCTCGTTCGAAGATGATCCCGGAATCCCGCCAGTGAGACCTCGCCTTGCTCCCGGCAAGCCATCTTTATCTCTTCCAGAACGGTCTCCGCGACTTTCCCCGAGGCAAAGAGGTTTGCTCCGAGATCCACCACCTCTCCCCGCTTGAGGAGCAGCCGCAACGCCGGGGTCGGTTCCGTGGCCGGGGGTTCCGTGCCCGCATCGTGGAGTCTCCGGCGCAGCTTCCCGGCTTCTTCCTCCAGCTCGGGGGGCGCCTCGTTCGCGTCCGGCAGGCTTACCCCGGAGTCCGTAACCCGCAGGTCGTTCATTGAGGCGAGGAGCGCGTCCGCGAGCCCCGAAGACAGACCCGTCGCGGTCCGTGCCTCGGCGACGGAGAGAGCCCGGCTCTCCGGGCGCTCGTCAACGCGTTTCCGCAATGCCTGGACCAGCCTCTTGCGGGCCGCCTCGATTTCCTCGCGAAGAGCAAAGATGTCCTCAAGCTTGGCGATTTCCGGCGCTCTCTCGGCCGCTTTTCGGGCTTCCTTGGGGGGAACGGAGACTGCCAGCGAGAGATCTTCGTCCGTCATGCCGCCTTTCGGAGAGCGGGCCAGGGCGAGCGGTACCGTCCGGGTCGTGTCTCCGCTCTCCAGAGCCTGAAGCCATTCCGGGTCAGGGCGACGGCCAACCGGGGCGGGGTCGAGGACGGTCCCGCCGCCGACCGTGACCTGAGGGCTCAGTGAGCGCAGCACGAAGCGGTCGCCGGAGAGCGCCACCATCGGCTCTTCCAGCGTGAGGCGCGCGAGGGCGTTCTGCCCCGGTGCGATCTCCTCGCGGTCGAAGAGGCGTATCCGGGCGTTGGTCGAGCGCGTGCCGTGATACAGGCGCGCCCGGACGTTGTGCCGAAGCGGAGACGCGCCCTCCACGAGCCGCAGTCGGGCGTCTAAGGCGCGGGTCTCAGGAACGGGTCGGGAGAGGAGGACATCCCCTGGTTCGATCTCCGACGCTTCGACACCCGAGAGATCCAGGGCGGTGCGGGCTCCGGGATAGGCGACCTCCGCCGGACGACCGTGGTTCTGGATACCGCGTACCCGCAGGCGGTGGCCCGAAGTCGTATGCAGAGTGTCGCCTATTTGTATTTCACCGGACCACAGCGTCCCCGTGACGACCACCCCGATCCCCTTGAGCACGAACGACCGATCCACCGGTAACCGGACCAACCCATCGGACGATCGCCCTTCAGAAGTTCTTCTGGCGAGCGCGTCGAGCGCTCGCAACAGTTCGTCCTTCCCTATGCCGGTCGCGCCACTTGCGTGGATCACGGGGGCCGAGATGCCGGCCAATTCCAGAAGCTCCTCCACCTCCAGATGCGCCAGCTCGACCGTCTCTTCGTCGGCGGCGTCGGTCTTGGTGAGCGCCACGACGCCCTGCTCGACGCCGAGCACCCGGAGCACGTCGAGGTGCTCGCGGGTCTGGGGCATCACGCCGTCGTCAGCCGCCACCACGAGCAGGAAGGCGTCTACGCCCGTGGAGCCCGCGACCATGTTTTTTACGAACCGCTCGTGGCCCGGCACATCCACCAGGCTTGCCCGGCGGCGGCCGGGCAACTCAAGCTCCGCGTAGCCCGGCACGATGGAGATGCCCCGCCGGTGCTCCTCCTCCAGCCGGTCGGTGTCCGTGCCGGTCAGGAGGCGGACCAGCGTGGTCTTGCCGTGGTCCACGTGACCAGCCGTCCCGATGGTGAGCGCCACCGGACGATCCATCACCTCAGCCACCCGCGCTCCCCGCGGCTCCCGCCGCAGCTTCCTTCACGGCCTCGACCACCGCTTCTTCATCACCCGGCAAGAGCGTCCTGACGTCCAGCCACAGCCGTCCCTCGCCCACGCGGCCTACCACGGGCACTTCGGCGGCCCGCAACCGGGCCGCGAGCACTTCCACGTTATCGCCGCCCAGCCGCACGGCGAGCGACGGCAGCTCGTGGACGGGCAGGGTTCCACCGCCGCTGCGCGCCACCGAAGGCGTCACGTCCACCTCGAAGCCCACCGCGATCCGTGCCAGATCGCCGGCCAGGAGATCCGCCCTCTCCCGCAGCTCTTCGACCGGCACATGGAACATCTCGAGGGTCGGCAACTCCTCGCGGGCCGTGCCTTCGAGGTAGGCGCCCAGGGTTGCTTCAAGGGCCGCGAGGCACAGCTTGTCGGCCCTGAGGGCGCGGGCCAGCGGATGGCGGCGCATCGCGGAGATCCAACATCCCTCCCCGACGGCGATGCCGGCCTGGGGACCACCGAGCAGCTTGTCCCCGGAGAAGAGGACCAGGGAAGCCCCATCCCGCACCGCGCCCTCTACCCGGGGCTCGTCACCCAGCGGCAGGAGCGCTCCGCTCCCCACGTCGGCGATCACCGGCAGCCCCAGGCTCGTGAGATCTGCGACGCTGGCGGACTCGGTGAAACCCCTGACCTCGAAGTTGCTGGGATGGACCCACAGGATGGCCCGGGTGTTCCCGCCGATGGCCTTCTCATAGTCCGCGAGGCGGGTGCGATTCGTGGTGCCGACCTCGCGAAGCCGGGCGCCGGAGAGCTCAAGGACCTCAGGGATGCGGAAGCCGCCCCCGATCTCGATGAGCTGCCCCCGAGAGACGATGACCTCGGATTTCGCATCTTCCGGGACGCTCCCGGCATCCGCGACGACAGCGGAGAGGGCGAGCAGGGTGGCTCCGGCGCAGTTGTTCACGACGAGCGCGTCTTCGGCGCCGGTCAGTTCCCTGAGCAGGGGGACGGCGTGATCGTAGCGCGAACCCCGCTCCCC
>JACCTS010000078.1 GCA_013812245.1 Rubrobacter sp. | reverse complement strand
CGCCTCCTCCTCTTCATGCCAACCCTCGAAACACCCTGGCGTGCCGCTGGCAACATAAGATATTAGTATGCTGCAATACAAGTGCCCGCGATAGGCGGGTGTGAGAAGGGGAGAGCTGCGAGGGACGCAGGTGACCCAGGCTCGGGTCGCTGCTGAGGAAGGTGGAGAGTTTCATGGCCGCAGTTTCGGGAGGACGAGGTGAGGCGCCCCGGAGCACCGGCGGGGCCATAAGGGCGTTGGCGGCGGGGTGTATTGGCAACTTTGTGGAGTGGTACGACTTCGCGATCTACTCGTACTCGGTCACGATCATTGCCACGCTTTTCTTTCCCGAAGGGAATCGCGCCGCGGCCATAATCGCGACGTTCGCGCTCTACGGCGTTGCGTTCCTGGCACGTCCCGTAGGCGGTGTATTCTGGGGCAACCTGGGCGATAGGATAGGACGCAGGACCACCCTCGCCGTTGTCGTCTTCATCATGGGCGGCGCGACGATGCTCATAGGCCTCCTGCCGACTTACGGCACCATCGGCATCCTCGCCCCGATCCTGCTCGCCGTGTTGCGCCTGGTACAGGGCTTCTCCGGTGGCGGGGAGTTCACCGGCTCGACCTCGTTCATCTCCGAGTACGCTCCTGACGAGAAGCGGGGCCTCTTCGCCTCCATCTCTGCGACGTTCACCACTTTGCCCTCGCTGCTCGGCGGCCTGACCGTGTTCGCGGCCGCGGCCGGCCTTAGGGGCAGAGGCCTACGCGGCGTGGGGTTGGCGCATACCGTTTCTTCTCGGGGGACCATTGGCCCTCGTCGGCCTGTTCATACGGCTCAGGATGGATGAGCCCCCGGCTTTCAGGGCGCTTCGGGAGCAAGAAGAGCGGGTGGAGAGCACACCGACAAGGGAGGCGATCCGGGATCACGGCCGCAGCATACTGCTCGTCTTCGCCATCGCTTCGTTGAGCGCGCTCGGAGCTTACACGCTCGGGACGTACTTCGTCACCTACCTGCAGGAGGTTGTCGGCTTCAGCAACACCACCGCGATCGCGGCGAACTTCCTCGCCTTCTTCGTAACCGTCCCGCTCGTTCCGATCATCGGGATGCTAGGCGACAGGATCGGGCGCAAGCCTCTGCTCCTGATCGGGGCTCCCGGCTTCATCCTCTTGAGTCTGCCCGGCTACTTGCTTGCCTCCAGCGGCAACTTCTTCGGCGCTATCGTGGGCCAGCTTCTGGTAGCCCTGCCGTGGAGCTTCGTCGTCTCCGCCGTCGTCGTGATAATCGTGGAGATCTTCCCGGCCAGGGTGCGCTACTCAGGCGCCTCCATCGGCTACAATCTCGGGTACATGATCTTCGGCGGCACGGCCCCTATCGTGGCGACCTTCCTCGTGTCGGCCACGGGTAGCTCCACAGCGCCGGCCATCTACCTTATTGTGGTCGCCCTGCTCGTGCTCCCAGCCATCTTCTTGCTCCCCGAGACTCGCGGATACGATCTGCTGAGGGGCGCAGACAGGGCGCAAACGGCCCCCACTACACGGCCCGAGGCTACCTGAGCTGATTCTTAGAGGGGCATCCTTGTCCGCATCCGACGCCTTGCACGAGAGGAGGTTACCAGGCCGATGAAGGAGCTTCCGGCCACCGAGCGGCGAAACCCGGCCAGTGCTCGGCTTGATGAGATGCCTGTGGAGGCCATCCTCAGGCTCATGAACGAGGAGGACCGTCGTGTTCCCGAGGCCGTTGCAGAAGCGCTGCCGCAGATCGGCGCGGCCGTCAGGTTGTTGGTCGGGGCGTGGCGTTCGGGGGGACGTTGGATCTACGTCGGCTCGGGGACCAGCGGTCGTCTCGCCGCCCTCGACGCGGCGGAATGCCCGCCCACCTTCGGGGCGCCGCCCGAAAGAGTCCTCGCGGTGCTCGCCGGAGGTCCTTCCGCCGCGGCGCGGTCCGTGGAGGCTGCCGAGGATGACCGCACGGCCGCCATCCGCGCCCTCGACGGTCTGGCACTCCACCCCGACGATGTGGTGATTGGACTCGCGGCGAGCGGCCGAACGCCTTTCGCAGTCTCCGCCGTCGAGCATGCCGCCGAAGTCGGGTGCGCCACCGTGGGTATCAGCAATAACGCCGGCAGCGAACTCGGCGCTGCTGCAAGCGTGGCCATCGAGCTGAACACCGGACCGGAGATCCTCACTGGCTCCACCCGGCTCAAGGCCGGAACGTCCCAGAAGATGGTCCTCAACATGCTCTCCACCGCCGCATTCACGCGCCTCGGCAAGGTATACGAGAACCTGATGGTCGACGTCCAGGCCTCCAACGAGAAACTAGAGGGGCGGGCACGCCGGATCGTTCGCGAGGCGACGGGTCTGCCGGAAGGCGCAGCCGATGAGGTGCTCGGGCGGGCCGGAGGCTCAGTCAAGGTGGCCGTCGTGATGGGGAAGACGGGCCTCTCGCCTGGCGATGCATCGCGCTTGCTCGAGACCGCCGAAGGAAGCGTGCGGCAGGCTCTCGCCGCCTCTGGAGCAGACGGAAGAGCGAGTAGAGAACCTTGACGTATCTCTGCGTAGACGGAGGCCAGACGAAGACCGCCGTGATGCTGCTGGACGACAGCGGCGAGGAGGTCGAGGCCTGGCGAGCCGGCGCGCTTACAACCCCCTGGAAACCAGGGGCGATGGATAACCTCCGCGGCGTGGTCAGGAGCATCGCCGAAGATCTGGGTCGCTTACGGAGAAGCACCTCACAGGAGCCGCCCGAGGCCGCCTGCTTCAGCCTCACAGGCTACATGGAAGGCGATGAGACTATCCCTTCACTTATTCGAGAGGAGCTGGGACGGGCGGTGCCGGGGATCGGGCGGATACACACCATCCCTGATTATGTGGGCAACTGGGCCGCTGCGACCGGCGGAGAGCCTGGGGTCATGGTGATCGGCGGCGGGGGTTCTGTCGCCTACGGCCGTACCGGCTCCGGCGAGGCCGTGCGCATCGGCGGCTGGGGACACCTGCTGGGCGACGAGGGGAGC